>CAZOSE010000064.1:3098-7949 GCA_964582385.1 uncultured Lachnospiraceae bacterium | reverse complement strand
CCCAACTTTATCCAGTATTTATGTATTATTAGACAATATATACAAAATATTTTTATTCCACTATATAACTATATGTCTTTTTACCAAACTAATCAATATGCTAAGGTACTAATTAACACTTTATTAACATCTTTTATATGTCAAATAACCTTGTTTTTCTACAAAAGCCATTAATTTCTATGAAAAAGTATATAATAAAACCGAGCATCCTCTACTTGTCTTATCAACTTTCTAAAGACAAGTGCCAGATTCTCGGTTATATTTTATAGTCTTTTATTTCACCAATAATACAAAGTGGTATCATCAGTGTTCATGCCTGTTATCATAATATATATATCTTATCTCACTTGCTAATTCCAATTAATCAACATAATTCTTAGCCAGTTCAAATTCTTCCTGTATTTCTGTACTAGGCTCCTTAGTCATTAGGGAAACTACTAGTATGGCTATACAAGATAATACGAACGCAGGTAAAAGCTCATATATTCCAAATACCCCTCCTAAAGGCTTAATTAACAAATTCCAAACAAATACTGTAATACCGCCTACTAGCATTCCTGCAATCGCGCCTTCCCTCGTTGTTCTTTTCCAGAACAGCGAAAAAAGCATAATCGGCCCAAGTGTAGCACCAAAACCTGCCCAGGCAAAGGATACAATGGTAAATATTATACTAGCTTCATCAAGAGCAATAAACACACCAATTAAGGAAACAATAATTAAAGTTATACGGGTGACTTTCATAACCTCTTTGTCTGCTGCTTCTTTCTTAAATATACCTTGGTATATATTTTTAGCTACTGCAGATGATGCAATGAGCAAGTATGAGTCCGATGAGCTAATTGTTGCTGCTAGAATTCCTGCCATAGCAATCCCTGCAAAAACTGTAGGTAATAATCTAGTAGCCATAATAATAAATATACTTTCAGCTTCACTTGCACTACTAAGTTCTACTGGAAACAAGGCTCTTCCTATTAAACCAATTGAAACTGCGGCAAATAAAGATATGGCACACCAAGTAGTAGCTATTCTTCTAGACTGAGTAAGCTCAGAATTCTTACGAATTGCCATAAAACGAAGCAACACTTGAGGTACACCAAAATATCCAAGTCCCCATGAAAGGGTAGATATTATAGATAAAAAGCCATAAGTTTTAGGATCTGCAAACAATGGAATTCTACTACTAGAGACTTGTTGTACTCCTTCTTTAATTTCTGGAGAAGCAGATGTAAAAAACTCTAAAAACCCTGGAAAGTCTTTTATGTTTTCAGCTATACTACTAGGTCCACCGCCATTTACAATTGATATTCCAAGAACAAGCACAAGAACCGTGATCATAACTATACCTTGCATAGTATCAGAAACACTTTCTGCAAGAAATCCTCCAAGAAAAGTATATATAACCACAAATATAGCACCCATAATCATCATTGATACATAAGAATAACCGAACAAATGATTGAAAAGCTTGCCTACTGTAACGAAGCAGCTAGCTGCATAAACAGTAAAAAAGGCTAGAATAAAGATTGCTGCTATAACCATGATATACTTCTTTTGTTCTTTAAAACGACTACTTAAAAAGTCAGGTATAGTAATAGACTTGTTTATAACTGAATAACCATGTAGTCTTTTAGCAACCATTTTCCAGTTTATATAAGTACCTACAAGTAATCCAAGAGCGGTCCAAAAAGCATCTGCAAGGCCTGACCAATATGCAAGTCCCGGTAACCCCATAAGAAGCCATCCACTCATATCTGAGGCTTCTGCACTCATAGCAGTAACCCAAGGCCCAAGACTCCTACCTCCAATAAAATAGTTTTCTGTGTTTGCATTAGCTCTTTTTGCATAATACAATCCTATTCCAATAACTATTGCCATATATAAGACCATGACAATAAATATTTCTAAGGAATTTACATCCATATTAATCCTCCCTAACACTTATAATTTTTACCATTATACATAATAATGAATAATAACACAATTGATTTCTTGAAATAATACGTTAATTTAGCAAAGTGTTTTATAAGGTAGGATGTATAAGCCATATAATTGTGTACTTTTATCTATCAATTTACTCTTTTATTCGACTTTCCATTACATAATTTGTCATTTTATTTTTTGATACAAATTCTGTGAAGTGGGACAAACCTAGTGTTCATCAGTTATTCTATCCACAATTTATATTTATACAATCAGAAATATTGACTTATCCACCGAAACCATAGCAATTTATTCCACACTATCCAACAAAGCATCCACAAAAAATGGAAATCGACAGGATTAGACTGTATCACTCAAAATGCTGGTATTTCGAGCTTATTCGTGTGTTAATGACAGGGAACCACAATGGGAAACTCATTAGTTTTCGAGTATATCTCTAGTATACTACAAGCTAAATTGCTCTCTAAGATAATAATTAATGTACTTAAGGTACTCCGTCACAACACGGGCTATATCCTCTCGTTCTTTCCACCAATTCTTGGAGTTAAAGCTATCATACTTACTAGGTCTTGATATAATATCAATATCCCTATCAAGCTTGTCTAATGCCTTGGTAAATATTTTCTTGGATCTTGATGAATGATACTTTGAAGTCACAAGAATTATTGAATTAATATCTTTATTTTCTTTTAAATACTCTCTAATAATGACTGCCTCATCTTGAGTGCTCTTTGCCTCTCCTTGGATAATTTCAAGAATGTCATCTGGTACCTCAAGGGAATTAGCTGCCATTACTGCTACTTGGGCATCTCCTGGTATTTCCACACCTCTACTTAGCAAGGCATCATATCCAACCATATGGCTATTAACCATTATTATCTGGTTGCTATATCCTTTATCATAGATATCAACTGCCTCTAATATTCTATCTGGAATACTTCCCATTAGTACTACAATTACATCACCCTCTGATATTTCGTCTTCTGCAACAAGCCACTCACCCAACCTTGGAAATAAAATAAAACTTAATATAAGAAGGATTATTATTACAAGAATTAGTTTCTTGTGTTTTATCTGTTTGACTTTTTCAGTAAGTATATTCATATATGAATTCTCGTTTCTTAAAATATAACTTTCTATCCATCTTAACTATTTAATCTACTATTAACAACTCTTATGTATAGTGTTAATACACCACAAATATCCTAAACTAATAAACTATTATTTCGCAACTTCTTTAAATCTAGAACAAGTAAAGTTATTGAAGTAGTTGCAGAGATTATATCTGCAATTGGTTCTGCATAAATTACTCCCATTACACCAAAGAACCTAGGTAAGATAAGTGCAAGTGGAATTAGAACAAATACCTTCCTAAGGAGTGCTATAAACAATGACTTTCCTGCCTGTCCTGTTCCCACAAAATATGACTGGGCAGCTACTTGTCCACCAAACAGCCACACACCACCCAAAAATATTGGAAGTATGTGTGATACCACATCAATTAGTTCTTTGCTTTCCGTAAATACTATAGCAAAGATATTGGGGAATAATAATACAAGAATATAATAACTACTAGTAGATGCCAAGGCAATTATTACTGCATACCTTATTGTTTTAATTACTCTATCAATATTACGTGCTCCATAGTTGTAACTAATAATCGGTTGTATTCCGTTTGTAAATCCACCAACAGGGACCATTATTAATTGCATCACACTTTGCATAATAGTCATAGCACCAACATAGATATCCCCACCATACTTTAACAAACTATTATTAAACACAATTATTATAGCCGATTCAGTAATTGACATTGTAAACGGTGAAATCCCTAGAGACATGGACTTTTTGGCTGTTTTCCAATCTACCTTCAAGTATTTCTTTCTTATTCTAAATATAGATTTATCCGATACTAAATAGTGTATAACAAAAAAGGTACTAATCCCTTGAGATATCACTGTCGCAATAGCAGCACCTGCTACACCCATATCAAATACAAAGATAAATATTGGATCTAGAATTATATTCGTTACTGCACCAATTAGCACTGAAAACATTGCTACTTTTGCCTTACCTTGACTAGAAATAAATAAGTTAAGGCCTAGAGCATATTGAACAAATATTGTTCCCAGCAAATAAATCGAAATGTATTGATTTGCATAATAGTAAGTTACATCACTTGCACCAAACATATATAAGATAGGCTCTTTAAAAGCAAACATTAGGATTGT
This sequence comes from uncultured Lachnospiraceae bacterium, assembly GCA_964582385.1. Lineage (GTDB taxonomy): Bacteria > Bacillota > Clostridia > Lachnospirales > Lachnospiraceae > JAAYRG01. The sequence goes on along the minus strand of CAZOSE010000064.1, from coordinate 3,777 downwards.
TAAAGCCAATGACATAATTGTTAGTAAAACAACACTTGTTCCAAGTATTTTATCACTTTCTTCTTTATCATTTCGTCCTAATGCAATAGAGGCAAGTGGTGCAGCACCCCCACTAATAAAAAAACTAAATGCTGAAACAATCAAGATAACTGGTGCACTTACACCAAGGCCTGTTAAAGCATCATCACCTACTAGAGGAATACGACCAACATAGATACGGTCAACTATGTTATATAAAACATTTACTAATTGGGCAATAATAGAAGGTATGGATAAACGCCACATAAGTTTTCCAATACTTTCTGTGCCCATGTTCGTTTGTCCTTTATTACTTATTTCCATCTAATCTTATCTCTCGTTTCCATAAAAGAACAGGGCTACAGTCCCAGGTCCAGTATGGGATCCAATTACCGTTCCTACATTATTTATTATTACTTTTGCATTTAGTTTTGGAAATCTTTCCTCAATTAAATCAGCTACCTTCAGTCCATCATCGTAACAGTTTGAATGTGAAACGAAACATTTGCCTGAATAATTGTTAGAGTCCTGAGCATGAAGCTCCATTTTATTAACTATTTCCTTTATCACTTGTTTTTTACCACGAACGTTTTTATATGGAGTAAGTTTTCCATCAAAACTCATATTCATCAACGGGCAAACTTTTAAAAGAGTTCCTATG
>CAZOSE010000064.1:0-3088 GCA_964582385.1 uncultured Lachnospiraceae bacterium | reverse complement strand
ATAATGGGAAAGGTCAGTCGAGAAGAACCAATGATGAAGTGTAGTTTTGTTTTCCATAAGCCAATTATAGATTTCATCAATAGACTTACCTTCATCTCTCATGTCTGCTGCCGTATCTACAAGAAGGCCGTAACCAGAAGAGGCGGCAAGGGAATCTACAATCATAATTTTTCTGTCTGGGTATACTTCATACAAATCCTCTCGTGCAATAAGAGCAGAATTATACGAACCTGATAAGCCTGACGAAAAAGAAATATGAAGAATATCTTTTCCTTCCTTCAGATAAGGTTCAAAAAACTCCATATATTGTCCTACATTAACCTGGGATGTTGTTGGCATTGCACCTTCAGTAATTCTACCATAGAACTCTTCAAAAGCCATTGTTTGTCCTAAATCATCAGGATAGTCTATTCCATCTATATTATAGTGAAAAGATACATATGGAATTTTTCTTTGTTTAAAATATTCTGCTGGCATGTCTGCTGTAGAACAGCAAGATAAAATATAATTTGACATAACTAGTTCACTCCTTTTGTGGAAATATTGTTTAAAATAATAAGTATCAATAACTATATTTAATTGTTATTATTTTCTACTAATACCTAGTGTAACATATTTATAACTTTTCTTCATCTGGGTTATGTAAATTTATTTTCTTTACCATCTTTAAGTTGGCAAGTTTGGAATAATTTATGTTTACTTTTCTTGTTTCGTTTGCCTTTTTAGTGTCCTTTTATATCCTATAGCCATAGTTAATGCAATTAAGACCACAAATCCTTCAGTAATAGGAAAAGACAACCAAACTCCAAACATACCAGCTATCTCTGATAATAAAAATGCCATTGGGACAATAATAACCAAACCCCTTAGTAATGAAATTATGAAAGCTGGCAATGCTTTTTCAATTGAAGTAAAAAATATTGACGTAACAATATTAAAGCCTAGAAATACTACAGCTGTAAAATAAACTTTTAAACCTTCAACAGCAATCTGTTGTAATTCAGCATTATGTTCACTGTTAAATATTAGGGCAATTGGACCTGCATAGTTAAATATAAAGAAGTATGTTATAAGGGAAATCCCAACTGTGGTTATAAGTGCGTAGCGAAAATATCTTTCAACATTTTTATTCTTTTGCCTGCCATACTCATGGCTTAACAAAGGTTGAACCCCTTCAGCAACACCGCTATATATCGCCACAACAACTATGGATATGTTTGAAACTACACCATATGCTGCAACACCAATGTTTCCTCTTAAGTTCAGAATGATGATGTTAAAAACAATAATAACGATACCTGATGCCAGCTCCCCTACTAGTGAAGGAAAACCTAATAATAAAGTATCTTTAATCATAATCCTTTGTATTCTAGTTCTAATAAGATGGAATGTGTTTTTCTTTTTAATTTTATGGTGAAACATTATTGTCATACTTATAAATTGTGATAGGCAAGTTGCAAATATCGCACCAAACATTCCCATTTGTAACGAGAATATAAATATATAATCAAGGATTATATTTGAAATACTTCCACCAGCCATAGCAATTGTTGCTATCCTGGGATTCCCATCATTCCTCACAAAACAGTTAAATATACTATTAAAAATAAATGCTGGAGAGAATAATAACATTACTTTTAAATAAGTATGGGTCATATCAAATACATCTTGATTTGCACCTAAGGCAGCTGTCAGTTGTTTTGAAAAGAAAAGGCCAACAAGAATAAATCCAATCGAAAAGAGTGCCGCCAGGTACATTACATTAGAAAAGACAGTATTAGCCTCCTCATCTTGGCCTCTACTTTTAAATATTGAAAACTTTGTTGCACCGCCCATACCAAGCATAAAGCTTGCTCCATTTATAAAGTTAAATACCGGAATAGCTAGATTCAGTGCAGTTAATCCGTTTGCTCCAAGGCCTTTTGCAACAAAGAATGTATCAGCTAGGATATATAAAGATATACTCATTTTACCTAGCACGTTTAGGGATATATAAAAGAGAAATTGTTTTAAATATGATTGATTTTTCATTTTTCCTCCTAAGACAGTAAAAAAGCATCAGCCCCGGATGTTGTAATTTGATTATAATCTGTTGATAAAGTTGCTTTTAAAAATGAATATAATTTTACTTTCTGTAGATTCTAATATTGAGGTGATTATATTGAATAAATTATTAAGTGAAGTACCAATTGGATTTGGCATGCAACTGGCTCAAAATATGAATGCAATGACCTATTTTGCTAGTTTAGATGAGCAAAAAAAACAAGAGGTAGTTGAACAAACTAAGAACATTAGGTCTAAGGAAGAGATGGAGCAGTTTGTATCAAGTTTGTCTAGTAACTCAAGTTTTAAATAGTAATAAAAATGTCATTACAGTCATAGTGATGAATCATTAATTAGCAGTACTTCTAATGATTTATCGCTACATCTGTAATGACAAAATATACACTTAACCTACAATTTCCTCTAACTCCTCTATTAACTCTCCAAACAATGCTAAAGCCTGGTCTACTGGTTCTTTTGTAGTCATATCAACCCCAGCTTTTTTAAGTAGATTAATTGGATAATCACTACTTCCGCCTTTTAGGAAATGATTGATGTATTTATCTACAGCAGGTTGGCCTTCATCTAGGATTTTTCTAGATAGGGCAACTGCAGCTGAATAACCTGTAGCATATTGGTATACATAGAATGCTCTGTAGAAATGAGGAATTCTAGCCCATTCCATATCAATTTCTGGATCTATTATAATATCATCACCAAAATATTTCACGTTCAGGTCATGGTATATTTCACATAGTTCATCTGCAGTTAGAGACTTGCCTTCTAATGCTCTTTGGTGAGTTATTAATTCAAACTCTGCGAACATGGTTTGTCTAAAAACTGTTCCCTTAAATTGTTCTAGATAGTAGTTTAATAAGTAAGCTCTTTCTTGTTTATCTTCTGTTGTTTTTAATAAATGATCCATAAGTAGTGATTCATTACATGTTGAAGCTACTTCTGCAACAAATATTTTGTAGTCGGCATAAGTATATGGTTGGTTTTTACTTGAATAATAAGTATGGATTCCATGACCCATTTCGTGTGC
>CAZOSE010000063.1:2377-9905 GCA_964582385.1 uncultured Lachnospiraceae bacterium | reverse complement strand
CTGATGCTACAGCACTTACTGAAGCTGGATACGTAGGAGAAGATGTTGAAAATATCCTACTAAAATTAATTCAAGCTGCAGATTATGATATAGATCGTGCTGAATATGGAATCATTTATATAGATGAAATTGATAAGATTACAAGGAAGTCAGAAAATGCCTCTATTACAAGGGATGTATCTGGTGAGGGTGTTCAACAAGCATTGCTTAAGATTCTAGAAGGAACAGTAGCTTCTGTGCCACCTCAAGGTGGGCGTAAGCACCCACATCAAGAGTTTATTCAGATAGATACAACGAATATTTTGTTTATCACTGGTGGAGCATTTGATGGTCTAGATAAAATAATAGAAGGCCGTATTGGCGAAAAGTCGATTGGTTTTAATTCAACAATTGCTGATAATGAGAAGCAAAATGTTGGGGACTTATTTAGAAAAGCTTTACCTGAAGATTTTGTTAAGTTTGGATTGATTCCTGAATTTATAGGGCGTGTTCCTGTAACAGTAGCCTTAGATTTGCTAGATGAAGCTGCTCTTGTCGATATCTTAACAAAGCCTAGAAATGCACTTATTAAACAATATAAAAAGTTGTTCGAGCTTGATGGTATAGAGTTAGATATTGAAGAAGAAGCAATAAAAGTCATTGCTAAACTTGCAATGGAAAGAAAAACAGGAGCCAGAGGACTGCGAGCTATTATGGAATCAGTTATGATGGACTCTATGTATATGGCACCATCGGATCCAAAGATTTCAAAAGTTACTATGACCAAAGAATCTATAGATGAAAAATCCGATCCAATTATTGAAAGAAGCGAAGAAGATATTCCTAGAAAATCGCTTATAAAGAAAAGACCGAAGAAAAACAGCAATGAAATTGCTTAATTGATATAATATCAAGCTGTCTCAACATTATTATGTAAAACAAGGCTTCAATACCATGAGGTTGATAATACATATTAAGTTTTGAGGCAGCTTTTAGATTTATTAATATTTAATTCTTATAAATGAAGGATTTAAAAATAAGAATGGTAGTTATTTCATTGGTAAGGAGTACATTATGAATGATAAAATAAATATTATACCAATTGTTAAATTAAAGGGAATGGTTATGTTTCCCAACTCCTTGATTCATTTTGATGTAAATGATGAAAAGTCAGGGGAGGCCATTAAGGCTGCAATGAACAAAGACCAATTAGTGTTCTTATCTATACCAAAGGATCCAGCGAAAGAAGCTGATGCTAGCATAGGTATTATTTCCAAAGTCAAGCATTACATAAATTTGCCTGGAGATAGTATCAGAGTTCTAGTTGAAGGACTAAGCAGAGGAAAAATAGTTAGGTTACTTAATAACGAAGTTGTTATAATAGATGAAGAAGATAATAATCATACAGCAGATTATGCTGAGATTGAAATTATAAAGGATGAAGGGGAAAGGTTGCTTACCCTCCACGAAACAGAAGCCTTACTTAGAAACTTAAAAGATATATTTAAACAGTATGGCAAAGAACTAGGAACATTAGGCAAAGAGACTATAAGTCAAATTATAGAAATAGATAGTTTAACCGAGTTGATAGATGAAATCACACTTAATATTCCCCTTTCACTTGAACAAAAACATGAAATACTTGTTACTTTAGATATAATTAATCGTTATGAAAGATTGTCAAAATTCATTTTAGATGAAATTGAAATAATCAAAATAAAGAGAGAGTATCAGATTAAAGTAAAAGAAAAGGTAGACAAGAATCAAAAAGAATATTTATTAAGAGAACAGTTAAAACTTATAAGAGAAGAGCTTGGTGAGGAAAAGACTAATTATATAGATGAATTCCTAGAAAAGCTAGATAATCTTATAGCTTCTGATAAGGTTAAAGAATCAATTAAGACTATAATTAATAGATCATCAAGTACTAGTAGTAATAGTCCAGAGGCGAATGTAGAAAGAAAATATATTGAACTATTATTGGAATTACCTTGGGATAAAACAAGTATAGATAGTGAAGATTTAAAGTATTCTAACAAAGTATTGGAAGAAGATCATTATGGACTCCTTGAGGTTAAAGAAAGAATTATAGAATTTCTTTCTGTTAGGATGCTTACAAAGGGTGGAGAAACACCGATAATATGTCTAGTAGGACCACCAGGAACAGGAAAGACCTCAATAGCTAGGTCGGTTGCAAGGGCATTAAACAAGAAATATGTTAAAATAAGTCTTGGAGGAGTTCGTGATGAGGCTGAAATTAGAGGTCACAGAAGAACATATATTGGTGCTCTACCAGGAAGAATTATATCTGGAATCAAGGATGCTGGAGTAAAAAACCCATTATTCCTACTTGATGAAATTGATAAGGTAGGTAATGATGTTAGAGGAGATGTATCGTCTTCATTATTGGAAGTTCTAGATAGTGAGCAAAACAAAAAATTTGTTGATCATTATGTAGAGATGCCAGTAGACTTATCTGAAGTACTGTTTATAGCCACAGCTAACTCGGTTAGAGGTATACAGCGTCCACTACTTGATAGAATGGAAGTAATAGAAATACCTAGTTATACACAAAACGAAAAATTCCATATAGGAAAAGATTATTTATATCCGAAGCAGCTTAAATCCCATGGACTTTCAAAAGCTATGCTAACAATTTCCGATGCTGCAATCACTCGTATGATTAGTGGGTATACTAAGGAAGCAGGTGTACGTGGACTAGAAAGGCTTTTTGGAAAAGTATCTCGAAAAGCGGCAAAAGAGATTGTTATTGATGGTAAGACTGGTGTACGTATAAGTATCAATAATTTAGATAAATATTTAGGAAAAGAAAAATATACATATCAAAAAGCTAACAAAGAGGATCAAGTAGGAATAGCAAGAGGTTTAGCTTGGACTAGTATGGGTGGAGATACTATTGAAATAGAGGTTAATATGATGCCTGGAAAGGGTAAGTTTAACTTAACAGGAAAAATAGGAGAAGTAATGAAAGAATCTGCCTTAGCAGGTGTCTCCTATATTCGGTCTCTTGGAGAACAATTTGAGATAGTTCCTCAATTTTTTGATACCCATGACACCCATATACATATCCCAGAGGGTGCGGTTCCCAAAGATGGTCCATCTGCAGGAGTTACCATATGTACTGCTATGTTTTCAGCTATCACAGAAAAGAAAATAAGGGCTGATCTTGCTATGACTGGTGAAATAACTATAAGAGGTAGGGTATTAGCAGTTGGAGGATTAAAAGAAAAACTTCTTGCTGCAAAGACTGAAAGAATCAGAACTCTGCTTGTGCCAAATGAAAATAAAAAAGATATTGAAGAAATTGATTCAGAAATAAAAGATGGAATTAATATTATTTATATAAGTCATATGGATGAAGTAATTGAACACGCAATTGTAGATAAAGAATAGAGTTAGAGAGGGATTTTATGCATATTAAAAGCGCAAATTTAGAAACCGTATGTGGAATAACAAGTAAATTACCAGAAAATGACAAGGTGGAGTTTGCCTTTGTGGGAAAGTCAAACGTAGGAAAGTCATCCCTAATTAATGTACTTCTTAACAGAAAGGCTCTTGCAAGAACATCATCAGCACCAGGCAAAACACAGACTATAAATTATTACAATGTTAATGACCTATTATATTTGGTTGATTTACCAGGATATGGGTATGCAAAAGTACCAGAAACAACAAAAAAGAAGTGGGGAAAGATGATTGAAAACTATCTACACTCTTCAGAAATGTTAAGGGTAATATTTTTGTTAATAGATATCAGACACGACCCATCAGAGAATGATAAGATAATGTATGATTGGATAGTTCATAATGGATTTAATCCAATAATTCTTGCTACAAAGCTTGATAAAATCAAACGTAGTCAAGTGGCAAAACATCTAAAGGCCATTAGGCAAAAGCTAGAAATGACAAATGAAGATACTATAATTCCTTTTTCATCAAGCTCTAGACAAGGAAGAGAGGATGTTTGGGATTTAGTCAAAGGCATTTTAGGTGAATTTGATGATAACTAATGATTAGTACAAGCATAGTGAAATCTAATAGAAGGTATACATATATCACTGTAGTTAGATATATGTATACCCCTATAAGAGATTTTGATTATAGTATTAATTTATATAACTTTAACTTTATAATAGATTAGTGAGGATATAAGCGTATATTTGTTGGCTTTTTTCTCTCCAATTGTTACATATGTTTTTGGCATCTTCTTCGGAAGGTACTGATATATTTAAATCAATAATTGGTTCGTTTTGTTCTACAACTCTTAGCCTAGCGATATAATTGTTTTCGCTGTCTTCGAAATATTCTGAAAGTGTAGAAACCTCATCTCTTAGTGAATACTGGTGTTCTTTTAGATATTTAGTTAGCTCCTCTTGGATAGTAGGGCTTATCATATGATCAAAAAACGATAAAGTTTCTTGCCCAGGATTTGAAATTCTGTAATAAGTCTTATTGCCTATTTTCTCACTATTAATGAATTCTGTATCTAATAATTCTGAGACTGAATATTGGATATTAAAGTAATTTGTATAATTAAGATTTAAAATAATATTGGAGAGTTGGGCATTTGTTAAGGGAAAGTCTACCTTATCCAAAATAAACAAAACTATTAATTTATATAATGTAAAAGCATCTGATTCCATATCATAATCCTTTCCTTATTTGTTTTAGTTTTTCTGATTTTGTAATTACAATTGATAGCATAAAAATAAGGCTTATTTTTTATATATCATTTATTATCCTATACTATGTATTAATTGCTATAATTTATAAGTATAATATAGCACATTAAACGTATAAAATAAAATAGTATAAAATAATATTATTTACATGAATTTAAAAAAAATAAAGTAAACACTGTTAATTCTCGAATATTGATGTATAATAGTATTATTAGAAACAATCATATTATTATCTAGTTTTGACTGTCAGCATTTCGTTTGTTATCACTTCGTAACTTTCCCTAATGGACTCGAATCGAATTAATATCATGTTGTAAAGGAGTAAATATGCATGAAAGAGAATTATAATGCCCTGACTTTAAATGAGCTTAGGGTAATAGCAAAGCAAAAAGGAATAAAAAAGATAACTAGTTATCGTAAAAATGAACTGATTGAAGTTCTTAATGAATCACAAAAAGTCAACACCCAACCAGAAGAAAATGATAGGGTTCAGGACGAGAATAAGAGTAAGACTAACAAAGATAACAACGGGAATAGAAGCGATTTAGAGCGCCTAGATAGTGGAGAAGTTAAAGAAGGAATACTAGAGGTAATGCCTGATGGTTTTGGTTTCATAAGGTGTGATAATTATCTTCCTGGAGAGAATGATGTCTATGTTTCACCAGCTCAGATAAGAAGATTTGGACTAAAAACGGGAGATATTGTAAGGGGAAACACTAGAATTAAAAATCAAAATGAGAAATTTAGTGCACTATTGTATATTAGAAGTGTTAATAGTTTGCATCCATCTGAAGTAACAAAAAGAAATAGATTTGAAGATCTAACACCAATCTTTCCAAATGAAAGAATTAATTTAGAAGCTGGTAATTCAGGTGTTGCAATGCGTATGGTAGATTTTATTTCTCCAATTGGTAAGGGACAAAGAGGAATGATAGTTTCTCAACCTAAGGCAGGAAAAACAACACTTATTAAACAAATTGCAAAATCAATAACCATTAATCAACCGAATATGCATATCATAATTTTATTGATTGATGAAAGACCTGAAGAGGTAACAGATATTAAAGAATCAATTGAAGGTGAAAATGTAGAAGTAATTTATTCTACTTTTGATGAAGAACCTGAAAATCATAAACGTGTTTCAGAAATGGTTCTTGAAAGAGCTAAAAGGCTAGTAGAACAAAAAAATGATGTTATAATTCTACTAGACAGCATAACAAGATTAGCAAGAGCTTATAACCTAACTGTTCAGCCTAGTGGAAGAACCTTGTCAGGTGGACTTGATCCAGCAGCTCTTTATATGCCAAAACGTTTTTTTGGTGCTGCTCGAAATATGCGTGAAGGTGGTAGTTTAACTATACTTGCTACTGCACTTGTGGATACAGGAAGTAGAATGGATGATGTGGTATTTGAAGAATTTAAAGGTACTGGTAATATGGAACTAGTACTTGATAGGGAGTTATCTGAAAGACGAATTTTCCCTGCAATTGATGTTGTTAAATCAGGTACAAGAAGAGAAGATTTATTATTAACACAATCTGAGTTAGAGGCATCATTTTTAATGAGAAAAGCATTCCACGGCGTAAGATCTGCAGATGCAGTTGAAAAGATAATAGAATTATTCATTCATACAAAAACTAATGAAGAGTTTGTGAATGTTATTAAAAAGACCAAGCTATAAATTAAGATTTAGTCTTGCAATCGTTTATATCCTGTGATATAATAAAACAGCTGTTTATGAATATAAATTGTAAAATGATACAAGAACAATTTTAGTATAATAATTATTAACATTATAAAATAGTTAGATTTAAAGAGGTGAGAACATGAAGTCAGGAATTCATCCTAAATATCAAAAAGCTACTGTATTATGTAACTGTGGTAATGAATTTGAAACAGGTTCAACAAAAGAATCCATTCGTGTTGAAATTTGTTCACAATGTCATCCATTTTATACAGGACAACAAAAAGCTGCTACAGCACGTGGAGCAATTGATAAGTTTAATCGTAGATATGGTATTACACAAGACAACTAAAATAGCTGAAGTTTACTTAAAATAGGTTGAGGTTATATAATCTCAGCCTCTTTTTAAATCTTTAAAGTTAGCAAAACTGGAACAATTTGTTATGGGAGAGGATGTGTTACTATGAAACCATCTGGCATTGGTGGCCAAGCTGTTATAGAAGGTGTAATGATGAAAAACAAAGAAGATTATGCCGTAGCAGTAAGAAAACCAGATGATACAATTATCATAAAAAAAGAAAGATATGAAAGTAAGTCAGAAAAATATAGACTGTTTAAACTTCCGGTATTAAGAGGAATGATTAGTTTCATTGAATCCTTAACTATGGGGATTCAAATATTAACCTTTTCTGCAAGTTTCTATGAAGATGAAGAAGAAGAAAAACCTTCAAAGTTAGAAGCAGCATTTTCTAAAATATTTAAAGATAAGGCAGAAAGTGTGGCTATGGGTTTAACGGTGACTACCTCTATTGCCCTTTCCATTGCTATTTTTATATTGTTGCCATATTTTGTAGCAGAAATTCTAAGTAGAAGTATTGATTCAAGAATTATTATGACCCTTATTGAAGGGGCATTAAGAATAATTATATTTGTTTCTTATATATTTTTAATATCAAGGATGGAAGATATTCAAAGATTGTTTATGTATCATGGTGCTGAACATAAGGCAATTAATTGTATAGAAAATGGATACGAACTAACAGTAGACAATGTGAGTATGCAATCAAGAGAACATAAGCGCTGTGGAACAAGCTTTACATTTTTGGTTATGTTTATAAGTATTATATTCTTTATGTTTATTCGTGTAGACTCAGTATGGCTT
>CAZOSE010000063.1:0-2367 GCA_964582385.1 uncultured Lachnospiraceae bacterium | reverse complement strand
ATAAAGAATCAATTAAAGTAATGAGACCATATCAGGTATACGCAACACGTGAAGTATTAGATAAAGTTAAAGCTCATGATTTTAAATATGATGATGGAAAATTAGGGTATATATGGCATACAACTGGTAGTGGTAAGACTATTACTAGTTCCGATTATTTCTGGAGTATCTTATGAGTTTTTAAAATGGGCAGGACGTAGTAATTCTTTAATAGTGAGAGCTTTTAGTAAGCCAGGTTTACTCTTACAAGGATTTACCACTAGAGAGCCTGACGTAAGTATGATTGAAGTAGCTATTGCATCTGTAGAGGCAGTATTTGATTGGAAAGCTTTCATTCAAGATGACAATGTAGAAGACATACAATTAGTTGATGATGTAGAGGATATAGAATCAACTGAGAATATAGATAAGGTTTCAGCTAATTTAAATACATTAGAAGAAGATAACACTATAGTTTCCAATAAAAGTTCAAATAAGCTAGATGAAGACAAAGTACTTCAAGCAGTTGAGCAGATTGTAAGAGATAGTTAAAATATGATGTCATACAAAGAAGCTTTAGAAGAAGGTACTAAATATTTAGTTGATAATAATATAGATGATGGAAAAATAGATGCATGGTATTTATTTAGCTTTGTTTTTAACATAGATAGGGCAAAATATTTTCTGAATTATAATAATGAAATAAGTAGGTTAGAATATAAAAAGTATATGAAACTTATTAAAAAAAGAGCTAATCACGTACCCTTGCAGTATATCATAGGATATACAGAATTTATGGGATTAAAAATTAAAGTTGATGAAAACGTTTTGATTCCCAGGCAGGATACTGAAGTTTTAGTTGAAGAAGTGTTAAAGGTTTGTGAAAACAAAGATGTTCTAGACATGTGTACTGGTTCAGGTTGTATTATAATAAGTCTTAAGAAGCTTGCTAATATTAACAAAGCTACAGGGGCAGATATTTCCAAGGAGGCTCTTAAGCTTGCAATAGAAAATGCTTCTATAAATGGTGTAGATGTAGAATTTATAGAAAGTGACTTGTTTGCGAATCTAGAAGGTAAGTTTGATATTATTGTTTCAAACCCACCATATATTCCTGAAGCTGATATAAATGGATTAAGTATAGAAGTAAAAGACTACGAACCTCGTTTGGCTCTAGATGGTAAAGAAGATGGATTGTTTTTTTACAAACTTATTATAAAAGAAGTAAAGAAATATTTAAAACCGAATGGATATGTTTTTTTTGAAATAGGATATAATCAAGCTGATGACTTGGTTGAACTATTTAAAGCAGAAGGAATAGATGAAGTAGAAATAATACAGGATTTAGCTGGCCATGACCGAATAGTTAAAGCTAAAGTAAAGTCTGTATAGTATGTTTAAGGAGGTAGACAATGTTTGATAGATTAGAAAATCTCGCCATGAGATATCAAGAAGTAGTAAATGAACTAAATAGTCCTGATGTTGCAAGTGACCATAATAGATTTCTTACTCTTATGAAAGAACAAAATGAGCTTGGTGAGATTGTTGAAAAATATAATGAATATAAAGAAGTTAAGAACACTATCGAAGAAACCTTAGAAATTATTAACGAAACTTCGGATGAAGAATTTCGTGAGTTGGCAAAAGAAGAGCTGAATGAGTCTAAGGATAGATTACCACAAATAGAAGAAGATTTAAAAGTGTTATTAATACCTAAGGATCCTAATGATGCAAAGAATGTTATCATTGAAATTCGTGGTGGAGCAGGTGGAGATGAAGCAGCTTTATTTGCATCTGACCTATATAGAATGTATACAAGATATGCTGAAAGAGAAAACTGGAAAATAGATATGATGTCACTTACAGAAAACGGCATAGGTGGTTTTAAAGAAGTGGTATTTATGCTAATTGGTAAGGGTGTATATTCTAGAATGAAGTATGAAAGTGGAGTCCATAGGGTGCAGAGAATTCCAGTAACTGAATCTGGAGGAAGAATCCATACATCTACCGTGACGGTTGCTATAATGCCTGAGGCAGAAGAAGTAGATGTTGAATTAGATATGAATGATTGTAGGATTGACGTATTTCGTTCATCAGGTAATGGTGGTCAAAGTGTTAATACAACAGACTCAGCTGTACGTGTTACACATGTTCCAACAGGTATAGTTGTATCTTGTCAGGATGAGAAATCCCAAATTAAGAATAAGGACAAGGCATTAAAGGTATTACGTAGTAAACTTTATGATATGGAACTTGAAAAGGCTCAGAGTGAAGAAGCCCAAACAAGGAGAAGTCAGGTTGGAACTGGAGATAGGTCGGAAAAGATTAGAACATATAACTTTCCACAAGGGCGTGTTACTGACCATAGAATAAAGTTAACCCTTCACA
>CAZOSE010000062.1:2847-9996 GCA_964582385.1 uncultured Lachnospiraceae bacterium | reverse complement strand
ATGTATAAACCAATTCCAGGTAGATTTAAAGATTATATAGCTATGCCAAAACCTAATATGTATCAATCTCTTCATACATCCCTTATAGGGCCAACAGGTGAGCGTTTTGAAATGCAGATTAGAACTTTTGATATGCATAAAACTGCAGAATATGGTATTGCAGCTCACTGGAAGTACAAAGAGGGTATAGATGGCAAATCAAGTGCAGATGCAGAAGAAGAAAAACTTATTTGGCTAAGAGAAATTCTAGAATGGCAAAGAGACATGTCAGATAACAAGGAATTCTTAAGTCTTTTAAAGAATGACTTTGATTTATTCTCGGATAATGTTTATTGTTTCACACCTAGGGGAGATGTTAAAACTCTTCCTGCAGGTTCGACGCCAATTGATTTCGCTTATAGCATACATAGTGCAGTAGGTAATACTATGGTAGGTGCTAGGGTTAATGGTAATTTAGTTAATATTGATTATAAAATAAAGAATGGTGACCAAATTGATGTTATTACATCTCAAAACTCCAAAGGTCCTAGTAGAGATTGGCTTAAATTGGTTAAGAGCACACAAGCCAAAAACAAGATTAATCAATGGTTTAAATCACAGTTAAAAGATGATAACATCGTAAAGGGCAAGGAACATGTTCATACCTATGCAAAGAGCAAGAGCATTGTTCTAAGTGACTTACTGAAGCCCGAATATATGGGTAAAGTTATGAGCAAATATGGTTACCGTGATTGGGACGCAGTTCTAGCAGCTGTAGGACACGGTGGTCTTAAAGAAAGTCAAGTTGTAGACAGGCTTTCACTTGAATATAATAGGCAGCAAAAGAAAGAAATGACTGACGAGATGGTTCTAGAAGCCATTTCTGAGATTAAAGAAAGCAAACAGCCAGCTAAGGTAGCAAGTTCAAAAAGCGGTATTATTGTTGAGGGTGTTCATGATTTAGCTGTTAGGTTTAGCAAATGTTGTAATCCTGTTCCAGGAGATGAAATTGTTGGCTTTGTAACAAGAGGCAGAGGAATTTCTATCCATAGAACAGATTGTATTAACATGATTAATGTTACAGACGAAGACCGTGCAAGACTAATAGATGCACAGTGGAGTGTATCTTCAGAAACAGATAGTTCTAGTAACTTATATTCTGCAGAAATTAAATTATATGCCCATGATAGAAGTGGTGTATTACTAGAGATATCAAAGATCTTTACTGAAGAGGACTTAAATGTGGACTCTATGACAGTTCGTACTAATAAGCATGGAACAGCAACTATTACTGTAGGGTTCGAAATCAATAATATTAATCAACTAGATAGTATAATTACTAAGTTAAGAAAAGTTAATAGTATAATTGATATTGAACGAACAACAGGCTAGATAAGGAGTAAAGAATGATTATTAAAACTTGTACACTAGGAATTATGGTTACAAATTGTTATTTACTAATTAATGAAGATACAAAAGAAACAGTTATTATAGATCCAGGAGCCCAGGCCGACTTAATAATATCAAAGATCAGCGAATTAGATTTAAAACCAGTAGCTATTTTATTAACCCATGGTCATTTTGATCACATTATGGCAGCAGACGATGTAGCTTGTGAATATGACATTGATATATATGCTTCCGAATTAGAGGCACCATTGTTATCGGATGCTTCACTAAATTGTTCAAACCTTGTAAGAAATAATTTTACCTTAGAGGCTGATGTCTTATTAGACAATCGTGAAATAGTAAGTCTAGCAGGGTTTAATATTGAAGTAGTTAATACTCCAGGTCATACAAGTGGAGGAGTATGCTATTATATAGAAGATGAGCGTGTCTTATTTTCTGGTGATACCTTGTTTTTTGAATCTATAGGTAGAACCGATTTTCCAACAGGAGACATTAGAGCTTTAGTTAATTCAGTGGTAAAAACAATATTTGCTTTGCCAGAAGAGGTGGTTGTATATCCAGGTCATGGAGAAACAACATCAATAGAACATGAAAAGGCAAATAATCCATATGCTTTAGAATGTCGGTGATATCTTTTGATAAATTTTTATACTAATAATAAAGAATTTAATATTGATTTATTTAATATGGCAAGAGCCTTTTATCCTTTTTTAGATGTTAAGGTAAATGAATATGATGGTATTAACAAAGGTATAATACAAGAAAACAATCAGGGAACAGATTCTTCGGACATCATATTTTTTGTTTTACTAGAGGATAATAGTATAAATGTAAAAGTTTATAAAGGCAGTAAGAAAGAGTATGAATTTAGTGAAGAAATAGCCTGTTCAAACAAAAGATTTTATCGCAATAGTTTAAAAAGGCTAGTATATATGTGTCTTTATAAAATTACTGGAAAAAGTCTAGCTTGGGGAACCCTAACAGGAGTTCATCCTACAAAAATAGTCTTAGATATGCTAGAGGATGGAAAAAGTAAGGAAAGTATTGTATCTTTTATGAAGGAACAATATTACTGCCAAGATGAAAAGATTAATCTGAGCATGGAAATAGCAGAAAAAGAACTTGCCTTGTTGCAAGAGATAGATTATAAAAATGGGTATAGCCTTTATATTGGCATACCCTTTTGTCCTAGTACTTGTCTTTATTGCTCCTTTGCTTCATATCCCATTAATAAGTTTGAAGATAGTGTTGAATTATATCTAGATGCCTTAATGAAAGAAATAACTTTTGCATCCACTTATATTACTAATAAGAAACTTACGACCCTTTATATAGGTGGGGGGACTCCAACTTCCTTGTCAGAAGACCAATTAGAAAGACTATTAAAACATATAGAAAAAGAATTAGATTTTACTAATATCAAGGAATATACTGTAGAGGCAGGAAGACCTGATAGCATTACCTTAGAAAAGCTTAAAATCCTTAAAAAATATAAAGTTTCAAGAATTTCTATTAATCCTCAAACTATGTCCAAAGATACTTTAGATAGGATTGGAAGGAAACATACAGTAGAAGAAGTAAATGAAGCTTTTAGGCTAGCTCGTGAAGTAGGCCATGACAATATCAATATGGATATTATTATTGGTTTGCCAGGAGAGAATATTGATGATGTTTATCATACATTAGAAGAAATTGACAAACTAAAGCCTGATAGTCTAACTGTTCATGCACTGGCAGTAAAAAGAGCAGCAAGACTTAAGGTGGAAGTTGATGAATATAAAGATTTAAAAGCAGATGAAACTTTGACAATGAGACAAGTAACTGGAGAATATACGAAAAATGCAGAATACTTACCTTACTACCTATACAGGCAGAAGAATGTAGCTGGGAATATTGAAAACATTGGTTATGCAAAACCCAAAAAAGAAGGTTTGTACAATATATTAATGATGGAAGATAAGCACAATATCCTAGCTCTTGGAGCAGGTGCACTCTCAAAATTTGTTTCATATGAAAAACCCAAAATTCGACGTGTGGAAAATGTAAAAAGTCTAGAAGATTACATCACGCGTATTGACGAAATGATAGATAGGAAGAAGAAATTTAAAGAAAAGTATTTATAGAAAACTAGAAAACCAGGCAAAATGGATTTTTATAATTGTATACGATTATAAGAAACTATAAAATATTTATAGATGGAGGGAAATGATGATAACACAAAGGCCAAAGGGTACAGGCGACTGGTACGGTCCTAATATGTATAAAAGAACTATTATTGAAGAATTAGCTAGAAAGTTATGTAAAACCTTTAATATTAAAGAAATCATAACACCAGTATTTGAACATACAGTTCTTTTTCAAAGGGGAGTAGGAGAAACAACAGATGTAGTTCAAAAAGAAATGTATACTTTTGAAGATAAAGGTGAACGTAGCATTACCTTAAAGCCAGAAGGTACAGCAGGAGTAATTCGTGCCTACATTGAAAACAGTATGTTTAACGAAACTCAGCCAACCAAGCTTTTTTATATTACACCAGCATTTCGATATGAACAACCACAAAGTGGTAGACTTCGCCAACATCATCAATTTGGAGTAGAGTTTATTGGATCCAAAAGTCCTCTAGCAGAAGTAGAATTAATTATTTTAGTTACAAGATTTCTTAATGAGATAGGCTTAAAAAAGACCAAACTTCACATTAACAGTATTGGTTGTGGAGATTGTAGAAAAGACTACAACGTAGCCCTTATGGAATTTTTGAATAAGCATAAAGATGGTTTATGTATTACATGTAAAGAAAGAATGGATAAAAACCCTCTGAGAGTTCTTGATTGTAAGGTTCCAACATGCCAAGAAATAGTTAAAGATGCACCAAGAACAATTGATTATTTGGACGATGAGTGCAGGGAACATTTTGAAGAACTTCAAACACTTCTTAATGAATTAGGAATACCATTTGAAGTTGACACAGGAATTGTAAGAGGTCTTGATTATTACTCCAAAACAGTATTCGAATTTGTTAATGAAGATGGCTTCACCTTATGTGGTGGAGGACGCTATGACAAACTTATTAATGAAATAGATGAAAAACATGACATTCCATCTGTTGGGTTTGGTATGGGAATAGAACGTATAATTCAATTCTTAGAAGAAGAGGGCGTTGAACTAGAAGAAGAACCAAGAGTTATGCTTTATGTTGGAATTCTAGGAGATAAGGTTAAAGCAGGCTCTTACAGAATAGTTGATACCCTTAGAAATGCTGGAATAATCGTAGAAACTGATTATATGAATCGTAGTGTTCGAGCCCAAATGAAATATGCAAACAAGATTAATGCAAAGTACACTCTTATAATCGGTGAAAATGAATTAAAGGATAAATTAGTTAATATTAAAGATATGGACAAGGGTGAACAAATAGAAGTTTCCCTAGATAAAATAGTAGATTTTTTTATTAATTTATAAGAAAGAGTGGTATAGGGATCTTTCATTTAAGATATGAAGCATGTCTACCTTAGGTTAAAAGCGAGATGGATAGGTTTTGTGTGTTAAATAAAAGGTCCCACAACACACATGTGAAAGGATAAAATTATGAATAAAGAAAATGCATGGTTAAAATACGATGAAGATGAAAAACAAAAGATTTTTGAATTAAGTGAAGGATATAAGAAGTTTATTTCTGAATGTAAGACTGAAAGAGAATGTGTAGATGAAGTTGTTAAACAGGCAAAAGAACTAGGCTACAAAGATTTAAATGATTACATAGAACAAAACAAAGAATTAAAAGCTGGAGACAAGGTATATATCACCAATATGGACAAAGCAGTTATCCTATATGTTATTGGCGAGGAACCACTAGAAAAGGGTATGAGAATTCTAGGAGCACATATTGATTCCCCAAGGTTAGACTTAAAACAAAACCCTTTATATGAAGATACCGAAATGGCCTTACTAGATACTCATTATTACGGCGGAATTAAAAAGTATCAATGGGTTGCAATACCACTTGCTATTCATGGTGTTGTTGTTAAAAAAGATGGAACGATTATTAAAATATCAGTAGGTGAAGATGATAACGATCCTGTATTTGGTGTAAGTGATTTACTTATTCATTTATCTGCTGATCAGATGCAAAAGAAAGCATCAGAAGTTGTTTGCGCAGAGGCACTAGATATACTAGTTGGAAGTATGCCCCTTAAAGGTGAAGAAAAAGACGCTGTAAAGGTTAATATTCTAAAAATATTAAAAGAAAAATATGATTTTGAAGAAGAAGATTTTGTTTCAGCTGAAATAGAAGTAGTTCCTGCTGGAAAAGCAAGAGATTATGGATTTGATAGAAGTATGGTTATGGGTTATGGACAAGATGATAGAGTTTGTGCATATACTTCCATGAAAGCTATATTCGATGTGGATAAGACAGATAAAACTGTTTGTTGTATATTAGTTGACAAAGAGGAAATTGGAAGTGCAGGAGCATCAGGTATGCACTCAATGTTTTTTGAAAATACTGTAGCAGAAATCATTGCATTGCAAGGCAATTACTCCGATTTAACCCTTAGACGTACACTACAAAACTCATTTATGTTGTCTTCAGATGTAAATGCAGCCTTTGATCCAAACTATCCAGAAGTAATGGAAAAGAGAAACTCAGCCTATTTTGGTAAGGGAATGGTATTTAGTAAATATACAGGTTCAAGAGGTAAATCAAATTCAAACGATGCAAATGCAGAATACATTGCAAAGCTTCGCAAGATTTTAGATGATAATAATGTAACATACCAGACAGCTGAA
This sequence comes from uncultured Lachnospiraceae bacterium, assembly GCA_964582385.1. Lineage (GTDB taxonomy): Bacteria > Bacillota > Clostridia > Lachnospirales > Lachnospiraceae > JAAYRG01. The sequence continues at coordinate 3,822 of CAZOSE010000062.1, read as the reverse complement.
CTTGGAAAGGTAGACCAAGGTGGCGGGGGAACTATAGCATACATAATGGCCAACTACAATATGGAAGTTATTGATAGTGGAGTTGCAGTGCTTAACATGCATGCACCTTGGGAAATAACAAGTAAAGTTGACATTTATGAAACAACACAAGGCTATAAGGTGTTTTTAAAGAATATCAATTAGTTTTAGTGAAATAATTAATGTAAATGGATTGAATTTATATTAACGTATAAAACCAGGAGGTTAGAAATGGCAGAATCAATGAAAGGCTTAAAACGAAGTCATAGATGTACAGAATTATCAAGTGCAAATATTGGTGAGACTGTAACAGTTATGGGCTGGGTTCAAAAATCTAGAAATAAAGGTGGAATTATATTTGTAGACTTAAGGGACCGAACTGGCTTATTGCAAATTATTTTTGAAGAAGAAGATACGGGAGCACAAGACTTTGCTAAAGCAGAAAAGTTAAGAAGTGAGTTTGTAATTGCTGTAGTTGGAAAAGTAGAAAAAAGATCTGGTGCAGTTAACCCAAACCTTAAAACAGGAGATATTGAGATTAGGGCAAATGAGATTCGTATATTGTCAGAATCAGAAACCCCACCATTTCCAGTTGAAGAAAACAGTAAAACAAAGGAAGAGTTAAGATTAAAATACAGATATCTTGACCTTAGAAGACCTGATTTACAAAGAAACCTTATTATGAGAAGTAAGGTAGCAACACTAACTCGTCAGTTTCTAGCAGAAGAAGGCTTTTTAGAAATAGAAACTCCCATGTTAACTAAGAGCACACCAGAAGGAGCTAGAGACTACTTAGTACCTAGTCGTGTTCATCCAGGGAACTTCTATGCACTTCCCCAATCACCACAATTGTTTAAGCAGTTATTAATGTGCTCTGGCTATGATAGATATTTCCAGATTGTAAAATGCTTTCGTGATGAGGACCTAAGAGCAGACCGTCAACCAGAATTTACACAA
>CAZOSE010000062.1:0-2810 GCA_964582385.1 uncultured Lachnospiraceae bacterium | reverse complement strand
TGCTGATATGGAAGATGTAATTGGTGTAAATGAAAAATTAATACAAAGAATGTTTAAAGAAGTACTTGATATAGAAGTAACACTTCCAATTGATAGAATGACATATGAAGAAGCTATGAATCGTTTTGGTTCTGACAAACCAGATACCCGTTTTGCAATGGAACTTGTAAATGTATCAGAAGTTGTTAAAGATAGTGGTTTTGGTGTTTTTGCAGATACAGTCACAGGTGGTGGAACTGTTCGTGGTATTAATGTAATAGGTCAAGGAGATATGTCAAGGAAAAAGATAGATAGACTTGTGGCTTTATCAAAAGACTTTGGTGCTAAGGGCCTAGCATACTTGTCTATTAATGAAGATGGAACTTACAAATCTTCATTTGCTAAGTTTATGAGTGAGGAAGAATTAAATGCCTTAGTTAATGAAATGAATGGACAAGCAGGAGACTTATTACTTTTTGTTGCTGACGAATCAGAAGTCTCTTGTGAAGTTTTAGGAAGTTTAAGACTAGAATTAGCTAAAGAATTAGACTTAATTAATAATGATGATTTTAACTTCCTGTGGGTAACAGACTTCCCATTACTTGAGTACTCCAAGGAACAAGAAAGATATGTAGCAAAACACCATCCATTTACAATGCCTCTAGAAGAAGACTTACATCTTCTTGCTACCAAGCCAGAGAAAGTACGTGCTCTAGCTTATGACATAGTATTAAATGGAACTGAAGTTGGTGGAGGTAGTGTTCGTATTCACCAAGGTGAGATACAAGAAAAAATGTTTGAAGTATTAGGTTTTACAAAAGAAGAAGCCCATGAACGTTTTGGATTTTTACTTGATGCTTTTAAATACGGAGTACCACCTCATGCTGGACTAGCTTATGGTCTTGATCGTTTAATTATGTTAATGGCAAAAGAAGATAGTATTAGAGATGTTATAGCATTTCCAAAAATAAAAGATGCTTCATGTCTAATGACAGATGCTCCAAACACTGTAGATGAAAAACAACTAGACGAACTAGGAATTGGTATTAACCCAGATATAGATTAATTATATAATGATGATTTTAACCAATATTTAAGAATTGCCGGCAATTCTAATATGATATCTTTTAAGTAGAAAAGGTAAATATGATATGATCCTCTTTAAGTAGACAAGATAAATAATCAAAATCTACTTAAGGAGGATTTTTATGTCTAAATATAAATATCCATCCAAGTTAAAAGTTGAAATTACAAAATCATAAGACCATATATTAGATATTTGTTCTTGAACTTAGCAAAACAATGATGTATAATTGTTTAGTGCAATAAAGCGTGAAAACGTAAAAGTATAAACTATTAAAGTGGAGGCATATATAATGATTTGGTCCAAGAACGAAACTCTGACTAGGCAAGAAATGGAAGCCTTACAACTGGAGCGATTAAAAGAAACTGTCAATAGAATGTATGAAAAGAATTTGTCGTATCGAGAAAAAATGATTCAAGCAAAGATTAAACCAGAAGATATTAATACTTTGGATGATTTAAAACGACTTCCTTTTACTACTAAAGATGATCTAAGGGATCATTATCCATATGGATATCTTTGTGCACAAAAGAAAGATATTGTTAGGATTCATGCATCATCAGGAACCACTGGAAAACCGACAGTAGTTGGTTATACAAGAAAAGACTTAAATACTTGGACAGATTTGGTTACGAGAATTGCTGTTATGGGTGGTGCCACGAAAGACGATGTAGCCCAAATTTGTTTTGGCTATGGAATGTTTACAGGAGCTTTAGGGCTTCACTACGGACTTGAAAACTTAGGTGCCATAGTTGCACCAGCCTCTTCAGGTAATACCGAGAAGCAAATCATGTATATGAAAGACTTTGAATCCACCTTACTTGTTGCAACCCCATCTTATGCACTACATATTGCCGAAGTTGCAAAGTCTATGGGTATTGACCCAGCTAAAGACTTACAAGTAAAAACTGGTTTATTTGGTGGAGAGGGCATGACTGAATCCATGAGGGATGAAATGTATCGTCTATGGGGAGAGGATATGAAAGTAACACAAAACTACGGAATGAGCGAGTTAATGGGTCCGGGGATTTCAGGTGAATGTCTTGAACTTCAAGGTATGCATATTAACGAAGACGACTTTATACCTGAAATAATTGATTCAGATACAGGAGAACTAGTTCCACCAGGAGAAGAAGGAGAGTTAGTTATTTCTTGTATAAACAAAGAAGGTCTTCCCCTAATTAGGTATAGAACAAAGGATATATCAAGATTAATGTATGGACCTTGTAAGTGTGGAAGAACTACTGTTAGAATGGAAAATATTAAGGGGCGCTCCGATGATATGTTATTAATTAGAGGGGTAAATGTATTCCCAAGTCAAATAGAAGAGGTACTTCTTAAAGTATCAGGAATAGGGCCTCACTATGAAATAGTAGTTGATAGAATAAATCATTTAGATTGCATTGAAATAAGAGTTGAATTATGTGATGATAATAAACTTGACCTATATAGTCAGTTAAAAGAATTAGAAAAAGAAATAAAACAAAAACTACGTGTTGTCTTAAGTTTAAGTGCAAATGTAAAACTAGTTGCTCCTCATAGTCTAAAAAGATTTGAAGGTAAAGCAAAAAGAGTTGTTGATTTAAGAAAATAATTTAACATACATGGTTTTGCAATTAACAAAACTGATTAGAATATTGGAAGGAGTACTATAAAGTGAGTAAAAGACAGATTATGCTAGGTAACGATGCCTTTGCAAGAGGTGCGTGGGAAGCAGGAGTTAAGGTGTCATCTGCATATCCAGGAA
>CAZOSE010000061.1:0-10221 GCA_964582385.1 uncultured Lachnospiraceae bacterium | reverse complement strand
GGTAAAGTAATCGCCCTAGATAAAATAAGCCTTAAAGTAGAAAAGGGAGATGTCTATGGATTCATTGGGCCAAACGGTGCTGGAAAGACTACAGCAATGCGTATACTGCTAGGAATTATTAAAGCTAGTGGTGGAACTGCTAATATATTTGGCATGGATGCATGGAAAGATTCTGTTGAAATACACAAAAACGTTGCATATGTGCCTGGAGACGTGAATCTTTGGCCAAACCTTACAGGTGGTGAAGTTATTGATTTGTTTGTTAAACTAAGGGGTTCTAATAATACAAATAGAAGAGAAGAGTTAATAGACAGATTTCAATTAGATCCTTCAAAAAAATGTAGGGCTTATTCTAAGGGTAATAGACAAAAGGTTGCCCTTATAGCTGCCTTTGCATCAGACGTTGACCTTTATATATTAGATGAACCTACTTCAGGACTTGATCCTTTAATGGAAAAGGTTTTCCATGATTATGTAATAGAAGCAAAAGAAGCCAGAAAGAGTGTTCTTTTATCAAGTCATATTTTATCAGAAGTGGATAAACTATGTAACAAAGTAAGCATTATAAGACAGAGTAAAATAATTGAAGCGGGAAGTTTAAAAGACCTTCGCCATTTAACAAGAATTAGTATGCTTGTTGAAACAAAAAATAATATAGAAGGAATTGATGGGATAAAAGGTGTTCATAAGCTAGAAAAACATGGGAATTCTCTTAGATTTCAAGTGGATCAAAAAGAAATAGACAATATTATTAGAATCTTATCTAACCATGGTATAACTAGACTAGAAGCCGCTCCACCAACTCTAGAAGACTTATTTATGAGCCACTACCAGGAAGATAGGAGCGTGGTTTAATGTCTAAGCACTTTGCAGCGACTGGAATTCTTATAAAGTTTATTGTTAAAAGAGATAGGCTACGATTATTATTTTGGATTATTGGAATTACAGTGTTTGTGTTAGCTGTTGGAGTCTTATTACCTGACTTATATCCAGCAGAAGCTGAAAAAATGGTTTTAGCAGAAACAATGAAAAACCCAGCAATTATATTTATGCTAGGGTACAGTGGAGGCCTGTCTAATTATACAGATGGTGCAATTATGGGACACTTTATGTTGGTTTTCACTGCTATTTTTGCTGCTATTATGAGTATACTTCTTGTAAACAGGCATACTAGTGAGGATGAAGAAGAAGGCCGTATAGAGATGATTAACTCCCTTCCAGTTGGTTCCCTCTCTAATTTATCAGCAACATTTATAGTTTTACTTATTGCACAAGTTATAATATCTTTTTTAGTTGGATTTGGTCTTATATCTTTTGGGATAGAAAGTATAGATATAGAAGGGTCATTATTATTTGCTGCTTCAATTGGAATTGTAGGTGTTTTTTACGCTGCATTAACGGGAGTGTTTGCCCAGCTCACTTCCAATACAAGAGCAACAATAGGATTTTCAATTGGCTTTTTAATATTAGAATATATAATTCGTGGAATAGGTGATACTAGTATTGAGTTTTTATCCTATATCTCTCCTCTTGGTTTAATTATAAAGAGTGAGGCCTTTGTTAATAATTATTGGTGGCCAATTATTGTTCTAGGTGTGGTATCTTTCATTGTATTTATAATCGCTTTATATTTAAATTCTATAAGAGACCTATCTAGTGGCTTCTTTCCGACAATGCCTGGTAGAAGATTTGCTTCTAGATTTCTTACTTCACCTCTTGGCCTAGCTTTAAGACTTTTGCGAATAAGTATTATTTCTTGGATTATAGGAATGCTAATAGTAGGAATTGCATATGGTTCTCTTTTAGGTGACTTAGAAGGTTTTATAAAAAACAGTGAGCTTATTCAACAAATGATACCTGAACTTGGTGGAATGAGTTTGACTGATAGATTCATAACTATGTTAATAACAATAATAAGTGTGCTTGGAACTATACCAGCCCTTATGTTTATATTAAAAATAAGTGGTGAGGAAAAGAAATCAAGGATACAAGAGGTATTATCAACATCTGTATCAAGAAATGACTTACTTGCCAGCTATGCACTTATTGGATTTGTATCTGCGGTTATAGTTCAGTTTGTGTCTATAATAGGGCTCTGGTCAGCAGCAGTATTTGTAATGGAAGATGTGGCATCCTTAGACCTTCTTCTTAAGGCAGCCTTTGTAAATATTCCGGCTATGTGGATATTTGTAGGATTTACAATTCTTCTGATTGGCTGGCTTCCTAGGTATACTAGTCTTGCTTGGGGATATTTGATTTATTCTTTCTTTGTAGAGTATTTAGGGGAAATGCTGAAACTACCTAATTGGATAGTTAATATTTCGCCTTTTGCACATATTCCTAATATTCCTGCCGAAGAAGTTAGGATATCTGTGCTTATAATTATGCTTACCACCACACTGCTACTAAGCTTGGCTGGTTTTGTCGGATATAACATGCGGGATATTGAAGGCTAATTCTTCATAAAAAGACAAAGTAAATGTTAATTAGCAAAAGTTGTGAATTATCTTTACAAAAAGACAAATATAAACTAGAATAGACCTATAATCAAACAAATTTGATTATAAATTATATCAAAAAACATAAGGAGGTACAAATTATGCAAAAGTATATTTGTGATGTATGTGGTTGGATATATGATCCAGCAGAAGGTGATCCAGATAACGGTGTAGATGCAGGTACAGCATTTGAGAACGTTCCTGAAGATTGGATGTGTCCTATGTGTGGGGTTCCAAAGGAAGATTTCTCACCTTACGAGGATTAATTTTAGCAAAACAACAATAAATTATAAAAACTAAGCTTAGTTGAATCCATATATGATGTATGGTCTTCAACTAAGCTTTTTCTTATCTAGAAGTTAGAAGTAATACTTAGTTATTCTTCTTTCTTATAAATGTGTTTGCAGCTACAGTATCTTGTGGTATCAATTAGTTTGAGAATATTCTCAAATTTGTTTTGTAATAAATATTCTTTTTGTATAAGAGTTTTTAACATGCTTTCAGCACTTTTATTGATTTCAAGTAGATCTTCAAGATCGTTACATTTGAATTTTATTACTTCTTGAATCTTTTCTGCTTCTGCATTGATAATGTGGGATATACTTATTTCTTCTAATGCGATGGACGCTAGTAATAGTTTTATTGTGTCATCCATTGATAGGTCGATATCAGGTTTGATATCCGGTATATTTGGCATACTCATTTTTGCTCACCTCCTAGTTTATATTATGCGGAGTGTCGCAAAAGAGTGCATTTTGTCGAAAGTTTTTTAAAATATTCGGGGGCTGGCTGGTGAGGACTGGTCTGTAAATTCGCCAAAGCCGTAAAGACGGCGTTTGGTACGAATTTACAGACCAGTCCTCACCAGCCAGTCCCCTAGGTCTTATTGTGTGAAATGAGTATTTGTGAAACTTTCTCTGGATTGGTGGGTAGGGCAAAGGCGTGAAGATGGTTAACTGTAGTTGATTATTCGTTTGTAGAGATTGTCGGCTTTGTCGTAGTCGAAGGCTACTAGGAATATGTAGTCTAGGATTGTTGGGTCGAAGTCTAGGTTTAGGAGTGTTTTGGCGAAACTCATACCGGCGATTTCTCCTGGGCATATTAAAGGTGATTTGTGGGTGTAGAGTTTTCCTAGGGACCATAGGTTTATTTGTCTAGTGTTTGAGTATAGGCTAGTGTTGTGGTGTTCAATGTAATGGAATATTTCATGGGCTAGTACTATATCATCGAAACTTACCTTAAAGTAATTAGCTTTTAGCTGTTCTAATATGTCGGTAGCGTCTTTTATGTTATCTTGGTAAATGGTTATATCTTTTGGGGATTCAAACAGGCCAAAATATATGAAGTCCATTGTGCCTTGTCTTTTTTCTAGTTGTACATTGAGTTTTAGTTTTTTTGCAATTTCAAGTGGGGGGGTGTTTCCGTATTTGCTTAGTAATTTTTTTGCTTCAAATTCTCCACTTTTTATGGAGTTATCTATGATTTCATCTATTTCATTAGTTGGAATTTTTCCTTGGATTGGATCTCTGCTAACTAAATAACGTGCAAAGATCTTTTGGTCTAAGGATAGTAATTTCTTTAATTGTGTTTTGATAGTTACATCATTTGCAAAGATTTTTATTCTTTGGTCTTCTTTACTAGGCTTTTTGTTTTTGGATTTATCGAATAATTTAAAATTCATATGGCTGTCCTATCTAAAAAAGTTAAACAGGAAAAGAAGTTTCCTGTTTAACTTTTCTTAACTTTGTTTATTGTGTGTTTATTATCTACATATCGTTCTTAGCTGCAATTACGATAGTTTCTTCGTTGCTTGCTCTCATCATTAGTTCTGAATCCATTAGCATTGTTAATTGATCAAGTGTTTGTAGGCCTTCAAAGTCTACAATTTTTGCTCCTATAGCTAAATAAATATCTGGATTAAGGATGATGTCAGATTTGTAGGTTAATGCCTCGTTCCAAAGTTTTGTAGCTTGAGATCTAACACCTGCAATTGTAGTGGTAACAGCAACTGCATTCTCTCTTTGTCTTTGGATAAATCCTTTTGTATTGATAACTCTAATTTCTTGATTTGTGCCAACTTTATGTCCAAATACCCAGTAGTAGTCATTTGATACAACAAGGTAAAGGTCTTTTTCGTCAGCTCCCATAGACTCGGCACAAAGCCTCTTGGCTTCAGCATCATCTACTATAGTTGATAAGTCTTGAGTTGCTATTTCGGTAGAACCAGTTGCAATTGCTCTAACCTTTTGTGATTGTGTGTCGATCTCAATTTGTATCTCAACTGAATCTGCAGTAGCACCTGATTGAATTACGGAGTCAGTAGCTTCTTGTCTTAGTTTCATAATATCTTCTTGGGTTGGGTTAGGTATAACTCTTTCAATAGTATCTCTAACCATAGCAAGGGCAACACCTATTGAAGAGATGATTTCTGCTTGATCGGCGATTTGGAATTGTAATCCTAAATTCTCAGCAGTTCTTGGTAGAAGTACTTTAGCACCACCACCACCACCTACTAGAGATATCTGACTTCTTTCTATTTTATGCTTGTCTGCTAATTCTTCTATGATTTCGATACAAGTTGCAGCAGCATTGTCTAAAACGCCAAGAGCTGCTTCTTTGCCATTCATGCCTAAAAACTTGCCAAGGGCTTCAAAGGCTTTTTTACAGCTTTCTGGATAGCCATAAGAATAGTCACCTTCATCAACATATCCAAGAGCATTAGCTGCACAAGTTGTAGTTAGTGCATATCTTGAACCATCGTCAGTTTCAATAGCTATATAATCTGAAGGATCCCCTTCTATAGGAGTAATTTGTACAACCTTTGGATTGGTCATCTTATCTGGTTCTGTGAATGCAACATATGATAGGTTCGCAATATGGCATGATCTAGGTCCAACGTGAACAATATGTCCATTATTAGCTCTAATCATAGAACCACCAGCAACACCGCCAGTATGAACATCCATAGAGTTTACCATTGTTCTTTGACCACCTACAACAGCATAATCAATCATAGGTCTACCGTTTTTAATAACACCAATATCAGTAGAGGTTCCACCAACTTCAAAGAAAATACCGTTTGATACTTTTAAATGCATAAGGGCACCAACAGTTGAAGCAGCTGGTCCAGATAGCATTGTGAGTACAGGGCGTTTTCTCATTTCTTCAATGTCCATAACACCGCCGTCACCCCTCATTATCATAAGTGGCGCTTCTATTCCTGCGGTCTTTACTGCATCTTCAGTAGAATTAGCAGTATCAATCATCTTTGGAAGAATTGAACTATTAATTACAGAAGTTCTAGTTCTTCTTGTTAAACCATATAATTTAGATATTTCGGAAGCACATGTTGCTTCAATTCCTAAATCTCTAGAAATTTCTTGAATTAGTAACTCTTCTTTAATGTTATCTACACCAAAAGTTTTACTTGCTGCAATTACAGAGCAACCTTCGTCCTTAAGAGACTTAATTGCACTAGTAATACTTTCTTTGTTAAAGTCTTTTTTATCGATATATCTATATGCTGTTTGGATTTTTCTTTTTCCAGACTTATCAAGTACTATATCCTTAATGTTACCTTGAATCTTAGATAGAATACCAGGCAAAACTCCGCTTGCAGTTCCAATTATACCTACTTTAGCTACGTCACCTTCTAGTAATGCGTTAGTAGCTTGAGTTGTGGAGTGGGCAATGAAAACTACCTCTTTAGGATCTATTCCATTTTCATCTAAACATTTCTTGAAAGATTCAATTACTCCTGCAGAAACTCCCAGTTCATGATCGTGGCTTGTTGGTACAATACCAATTCCGATAATTTGGAAATCAGAATTATCAATGGCAACAGCTTTTGTATTGGTACCACCAACGTCAATACCAACTCTAACTTTTCTTTTTAATTCATTATTATTTTCTAAATTAGCCATAGTTTCCTCCTTATCCGAAATTGATATAAACTAGAATCAAGTTTATAGCACTAATAATCCATGCAAAAATCATTCCAGTTCTCATAAAGTCTTTAACGGAAACTTTACTATAATTAAGTGCCCATAAGTTCCAAGATTGAGTTGGACATGCAGATAGGTTCATTGCAATTGTTGGAACATACATTAGTGTAAACAAGAATGGTGTTGAAAACGATCCGATGGCGTTAATTACTCCAACTGTTGCAGCTCCAGCACCAAATATTGTTAGTGGACCACGGAACAATCCAAGTGGTGCCATTATAACAAATGCAACTACAAGTCCGAATGTTGACTGAGGTAAAATTCCACCAAGTATAGGTTCAAAGAATGGAGCAGCTACCCCAGCAATTCTATTGAACATTGGAAGTATAAATAGGAAGCCTAGTAGACTTGCAACGTCGATTACACCATCATAAAATGTACTTGATATTACGCGAGTTGCTTTTGAGTATGAAGTAAAGTGTCCAGTAATAAGAAGTCCAAATAAAGCTCCAACAATAAATGCTGGGATAGTAAGCCATCCAAAAGCAATTGAAAGAGTTGTTGGGATAATTGGAGTTATAAGTGAAATAGCAGGGATATCTTTTTCCTCTGCAGGATCATTATCAACTTGTAAAGCCCAGGATTTTCTTTTTTTCTTCTTAGTAGATCTCATATTGAAAATAACCATTAAACCAATAAGAATTAACTGAACTGCCATAGCAGGGAATGCCCAATTTAAATAAGCTTTATCATAAGCCATGTCAGGGAAAATTGCTTGCATCTGGCTAAAAAGTACAGTATTGATATACATACCACTACCAACACTCATTAAGTAAGTTGTAACAGCAAGTATTTTTGATACCCCTAAAGACATAAGAATAGGAAGTACAATAATACCGATAGCTACAACAGCTCCAGCCCCAAAGGTTGAAGTAAAAATTATGCCAGTTACAATTGATAATAAAATAGTCACGATAATAGGGTTGTCTCCCCCAAGTTCAGTAACACTTCTGATAAGTTTTGCTGCTATTCCTGTGTCAACAAGAACCCTTCCAAACCAGCTACCGAAAACAACGTTAACTGCAGTAGCTCCCCAACTTTCGGGGCCACCTTGTAAAATGTTAACCATTGCGTCGTCCCAAGTAAGTTGTCCACCTATCATACATAGAGCTATCCAAATAACAGCCATTATTAGGAAACCAACCATTAAGTTTCCACCTCTAGCTGCATAGACAATTAGCCCAAAATAGGTAATCAGCAAAAGAATACCAATTGCTAGATCCATAAAAGTCCCTCCTTATTTAAGTTATAAGTATTTTGTGTAAATGTTTGTTTAGAAAAACATTACAAGTTTATTATATAAGATAGACATAAGATTTACAAATCTTTTATGCAAAACTTTCAAATCTTTTGCAAGTTTAAAAAAAGACCCGAAAAGGTTTGTGACATTAGCCTATTATAAATGAAAAACCTAAGAAAATATATTGCATTATACCTATTAAAACAAATATGTTTATAAAAACAAGTAATGTTAATTATTGGAAGCGTATTGCTCCTTATATATTTTGTGCAAATGTATAAATAATATACTAACTTGTGTATAATACTTAGGAGAATAACCATAGTTTCGCAACTAGCTAAATGAATTATATAAGGAGAGTATAGATGTGTTTGTTAAAAAATACATCTTAATAAATTAATATGAAAGTAAAGAAAGAGTTCTATAATGGAAGTTCATTAGAGGTAGCCAAAGAGCTACTAGGCTTAATCCTTGTCCATGTTACTAAAGAAGGTGTTACAAGTGGAAAAATAGTGGAAGTGGAAGCATATATGGGGACAAAAGATAAGGCTGCTCATTCTTATAGTGGAGTAGCAACAAATCGGACCAAAGTAATGTTTGGAGAAAGTGGTCATGCCTATGTATATTTAATTTATGGTATGTATTACTGCATGAACGTTGTAACAAATGTAGTTAATACACCACAAGCTGTTTTGATTCGTGCTATAGAGCCAGTTGATGGTATAGAATTAATGACTAAGAGAAGAAATGGTAAAAAGCTAAAAGAATTATGTAATGGCCCGGGTAAATTATGTATTGCTATGGATATAAATAAAGAAAATAATGGAATGGACTTAACGAGGAACCAGCTATATATTGAATACCCTAAGGAGAAAGAAGAATTTCAAATAGAAAAAAGCAAGAGGATTAATATAGATTACGCAGAAGAAGCAAAAGACTTTTTATGGAGATATACTATAAAGGGTAATAAGTTTGTTTCGAGGTAATAATTATGTTCTCATATCTATATGTTTAGGGAGAGTAATAAAATTACAAATGATCTAGAAATTGATAATATTCTAAATGAATCTATAAGATTAATAAAATTATATAATAAACACAATATGTGATAAATATTTAACAATAAATCCAGATATACTTGTAATAATTACAAATAATAAGGACTATTAAATAGCTTGAAATATAAATAATATCAAATTTATAGGGATTTAGTTATGATTTTAGATGTAAGTTTCAATATTTACTAGTTTTCAAAAATATTTAACTACTTTTCATAAAGTAAAAATCACTTTACAAGATAACCTCCTAGTGTTAAAATATTATCAAAGATAGTTAAAAAAATAACAATCTTGTTATGTATATGTAAAAAAGTAATATCATTAATCTATATATTTATAAATATTATTAACTTAATGGTTAACCAGGAAACAAAGTTAAAGAAAAGTTTCGCACATACCTAATAATGGTTTAATTATGGAGGGAATTATAATGAACAAAGAATATCAAGTCGTAAATAGTATTGAGACATTAGAAGAAGCTATAAAAATGAGCAAAAAGGCACAAAAGGAATTTGCAACTTACTCCCAAGAACAAGTGGATAAGATATTCCTAGCTGCATCTATGGCTGCCAATAAAGCGAGAGTTTCACTTGCAAAGCTAGCAGTAGAAGAAACCAAAATGGGCTGTGTGGAAGATAAAGTAATAAAAAATCATTATGCATCAGAATACATATATAATGCTTACAAAGATACAAAGACATGTGGAGTAATAGAAGAGGATCCATCTTTTGGTATTAAAAAGATAGTAGAACCAGTAGGTGTAGTTTCCGCAATTATTCCAACAACTAATCCAACTTCAACTGCTATTTTCAAAGCACTACTAACACTTAAAACTCGTAACAGTATCATATTAAGTCCCCATCCAAGAGCAAAAAACTCTACTATAGAGGCAGCTAAGATAATTCTAGAGGCAGCAGTTTTAGCTGGAGCACCTGAGAATATAGTAAGCTGGATAGATGAACCAAAGTTAGAATTAACCCAGCTTCTAATGGGTGAATCTGACACAATACTAGCAACAGGTGGACCTAGCATGGTAAAATCAGCCTATTCATCTGGTAAGCCTGCAATAGGTGTAGGTGCAGGCAATACACCAGCAATTATTGATGATAGCGCAGACATACTCCTTTCTGTAAACTCAATAATTCATAGTAAAACATTTGATAATGGTATGATATGTGCATCTGAACAAGCAGTAATAGTACTGGATGAAATATATGACAAAGTAAAGGAAGAATTCTCTTACCGTAATTGCTACTTTCTAAAGGAAGATGAAATTGAAAAAGTAAGAAAAACCATTATAATTAATGGCTCTTTAAACTCTAAAATAGTAGGCCAGTCAGCCTATGATATTGCAAAACTAGCAGGAGTTAAAATTCCAAAGACTAGCAAAATTATAATTGGAGAGGTTACAAGCACAGATA
>CAZOSE010000060.1:2792-10237 GCA_964582385.1 uncultured Lachnospiraceae bacterium | reverse complement strand
GTTTTACAGCTAAACTTGCTGGTACAGAACGTGGTATTACAGAACCAACACCTACTTTCTCAGCATGTTTTGGTCAAGCATTCCTTGAACTTCATCCTACAAAATATGGTGAAGAACTTGTTAAGAGAATGGAAAAAAGTGGTGCTAAGGCATTCCTTGTGAATACAGGTTGGAATGGTTCAGGTAAACGTATTTCAATTAAGGATACTCGTGGTATTATTGATGCAATCCTAAACAATGATATTTTAGATGCACCTACAAAGAAGATTCCATACTTCAACCTTGAAGTTCCAACAAAGCTTCCTGGTGTAGATACTAATATCCTTGATCCAAGAGATACTTATGGTGATGCTGCTGAATGGGAAGTTAAGGCTAAGGATTTAGCACAAAGATTTAATAAAAACTTCGCAAAATACGAAGGTAATGAAGCTGGTAAGGCTTTAATTCCTGCAGGTCCACAGTTATAATCTGGAATATTAATATTTAGTAAGTTAAATTATAGAATAATTATAAGAGCACCTTTACACGGAAGAGTTTGATTAATTATTAATCAATCATGCCTTGTAAGGTGCTCTTTTTATGGTAAAAATGTTACTCGAACTTAGAGCTTTTAATTTCTTCTTTTAATCTGCTTTCAATTATAGGAAATGGAGCAGGTCCAATATCTAGCATAAACTTATGAAAATCCTTTAAAACAAATTCATCCCCTAATTTAGACTCTAACTTATTCTTTAGTTCAATAATTTCAAGATAACCAACACCATATTGGGGGTATATGCCAGGCTCTTCTACTATAGTTTCATATAATGCAAGAGTTAGATCTTTATCATTTATCCCAAGACTACTTAAATAGTCATAAGTTTCAGTAACAGTCCAACCTTCATAGTGGATGCCCATGTCCAATCTACAGTAAATTCCCATATTAGTTATCATGTTAGAAACAATAAATTCTGCCACATTATCATCAAATCCAGCCAGGTAATAAGAGTAGTACTCTACATATGTTGCCCACCCTTCAACATATCCACCAAAGTTCAGAAGATTTCTAATTGGAGGAGGGTTCAAATCGCGAAAATATACAGATTGATATAAGTGACCTGGATATCCTTCGTGAGCAATTGTAGGAAAAATGTTAGACATGTCATATTTAGGATTAATATAAATAACATTATCAGTATAATTATCAATTGTAGGAACTAAATACATTGCAGGGCTAAGATGTTCTTGTAAAGAATCAGGAAGATATTCTACACTAAAGTTAACTTCTGATATTTCGGGAAAATCAATAAGTATAGATTTTTGTAAATATGTAATAATCTCATTTGGATCTATTAGCCTAAAGGAGAGATCTGATATCTTTTCATATACACTTGAATCATCTGACAATATTTTACCCATTTTTGTAATTGCCTGGTCAATACTAGTATCTAGCATTTGTATCATTTCCCTAATTGATTTGGAAGAGTTGGTGTTGTAGGCAATTAAGTACTCATAAAAGTCTTTTCCCTTTTCATAATAATATAAGCCTTTGTCATTCTTTCCAGTGTTTTTAAGTGAACTTAAGCTATCAATAAGAAGTTGGTACGAAGGAATTAAAGAGTTAATAATAACATTTTTATTTAACTCTTGATAGTTTGCTTTTTCCCAATCACTTAATTCAGTTAATTTGGAGATTTTTTCATTTGTAGTGGATATTAGAAAGTTATTCTCGGGATCTTTCATAAAGCTTTTACATTGTTCTATTATACTATCGGCTGAACTTTCATTCATAAACAAACCTGACTTGGATTTTAGTTTTTGAAATTCACAAACTTCCTCAAAATAAGTATGTACAGATTCTACTAAGTCCAAATATAGGTCCAAGTCTTCTTTTGTTTCTATATTAAACTCAGCAAATAGTACAGGAAGCTGTGCCTGAATTCCTGTAGTTGGTCCAAGAACATCATTATAAAGAATAAGATCCTCTTGGGATAATTCAAGTTTAAGATAGTAGTCTAAAATATCAAAAGTAAGTTGCTGTGACTTTGACAATTCCTTGTAATCGAAATTATTAAGTACTTCTAAGTAATTTTCATAGCTAGACAATTCGCTTTTTATGTATGATGTAGAAAAATGTCCTATCTTAACCTCATCTATTTCTATCCCATAGTTTTCAGGTTTACTTAGGGAGTATTTTAAGGTAAGAGTGTTGCTTTGTACTTGGGTTAGAAACAAGTCATTTGTAAATTCATCAAATTCTTCTTGGACAGTTGGTACATTATTAGGAACATTATCATTAGTCTTCTTACAGCTTAGAAGTCCTATAGATAAAGTTGAGATAAACAATATTAATATTAATGTTTTAATATTTTTCATTTTATATTTACCTTTCCTATTAAAAGTGATTCTTTATAATTATATTAGAACATATAAATAAAAGTCCAAATTATATAAATCTATTTATAACTAGGCAAAGCCAATATTGACAATTAAAAAACATCATGCTATTCTTAAAACAATTAGGAAATACTGTTATTAAAGTTTTATATGTTTTAATAACAACAATATTAAATAGGCAATGAAGAGAAGAGTAGGTAAGAAAGCTATACACAGAGAGCTTCCATTAGGTGAGAGGAAGACATAGTGGAATTACCGAATATGGCCTCTGAGCTTCGTACTGAGAAGGTTTATATAAGGTAAAACCTTTTAGGTGTCGACGGTTATACCCGTTATAGTATGAGCTGTGTTACTTTCACAGTTTTTGTAATCTTAAAGTTTTTAAATATAAACTTATAAATTGCAGAATTAGAGGGTCATTAATGACTAAAATAAAGTGGTACCACGAGATAATACTCTCGTCTTTATATTATATAAGACGGGAGTTTTTAATGTTATTTTAACTTTAGTTTATATTGTATGCACTAAAAAATCAATGGTAGCCCATATAGATTCAAGGAGGAAATTATGAGTAAGAAACCTTATTATATTACAACAGCAATAGCATATACATCAGGAAAGCCACACATTGGAAACACTTATGAGATTGTATTAGCTGATAGTATTGCGAGATTTAAAAGACAAGAAGGTTATGATGTATTCTTTCAAACAGGAACTGATGAACACGGACAAAAAATAGAAAATGCAGCAAATGAAGCTGGGATATTACCTAAAGAATTTGTTGATAAGGTAGCAGAAGAAATTAAAAGAATTTGGGACTTAATGAATACTTCTTATGACAATTTTGTTCGTACTACAGATGACTATCACATTAAACAGGTTCAAAAGATATTCAAGAAGTTATATGACCAAGGAGATATTTATAAAAGTTTTTATGAAGGAATGTATTGTACACCATGTGAGTCATTCTTCACACAGTCTCAACTGAAAGATGATAAGTGTCCAGATTGTGGTGGGGATGTTGAACATGCTAAGGAAGAAGCGTACTTTCTAAAACTAAGTAACTATGGAGAAAGATTAGAAAATCATATTATAGAAAATCCTAAGTTTATTCAGCCAGAATCAAGAAAAAATGAGATGGTTAATAACTTTATAAAACCAGGCTTACAAGACTTATGTGTATCTAGAACATCCTTTAAATGGGGAATCCCTGTTGACTTTGAAGAAGGGCATGTTGTATATGTGTGGATTGATGCGTTAAGCAACTATATTACTGGAATAGGATATGATGTAGACGGTAACCATGATGAGAAGTTTAATAAATACTGGCCAGCCGATTTACACCTTATAGGTAAGGATATATTAAGATTCCACACTATATATTGGCCTATTATGTTAATGGCCCTTAATATACCGCTTCCAAAGCAAGTATTTGGTCACCCTTGGTTATTACAAGGTGAAGGTAAGATGAGTAAGTCTAAAGGTAATGTACTTTATGCTGATGATTTAGTAGATTTATTCGGAGTAGATGGAGTTAGATATTTTGTATTACATGAAATGCCATTTGATAACGATGGTGTAATATCCCATGAACTTATGGTAGAACGTATAAATTCAGAGTTAGCCAATACTCTTGGAAACCTTGTAAATCGTACAATATCTATGAGTAATAAGTATTTTGATGGAATTGTGACAAACACTAATGTTACAGAAGAAGTAGATAAGGATTTACAAAGAGTAGTGACAGGAACTTATAGCCAAATTCTTGCTAAGATGGATAAATTAAGAGTAGCGGACTCAATTACCTTAATATTCAATTTGTTTAAACGATGTAATAAATATATTGATGAAACTATGCCATGGGCTTTGGCTAAAGATGGAAGCAAGAAGGAAAGACTATCTACAGTACTATATAATTTAATAGAGGGTATTAGTGTTGGAGCAAACTTATTAGAGCCATTTATGCCAGAAACTGCAGGGAAGATATTGAAACAAATAAACGGAAACAAGAGAGATGTCAAAGAATTAGAGGAATTTGGAGTATATCCTTCTGGAACAAAGGTTACTGATAAACCAGAAATCCTTTTTGCACGTTTAGATGTAAAAGAAGTATTGAAGGTTTTAGAAGAATCTAAAGAGGATGAAGAAGCTACAGATATGTCTAACGAAAGTGAATCGAATGGTTCAGGTGACTCTCAAGAAGAAGTTGTAATTAACATTCCTGACAAGGAAGAAATAACTTTTGATGACTTTATGAGTATGCAACTACAAGTTGGAGAAGTTATAGAATGTGAGGAAGTTAAAAAATCAAGAAAGCTTCTTTGCTCACAAGTTAAGGTAGGAGATAAAACAATGCAAATTGTATCAGGTATTAAAGCTGATTATTCTCCAGAAGAAATGGTGGGTAAAAAGGTGATGGTATTAGTTAATCTAAAACCTGCTAAATTGGCTGGACTTTTATCAGAGGGAATGTTACTTTGTGCGGAAGATCAAGATGGTAGGTTAGCATTAGTGGTACCAGAAAGAGATATGCCTTCAGGAGCTGAAATAAGTTAAACTTTGGTCAAATAAGTGTAGGAAAGAATAGATTAAACATTTTTATGCATCACTAATGGAAGGGATTTAATATGATATTTGAAAGTCATGCTCATTACGATGATAAAGCATTTGATCAAGATAGAGAGCAATTGCTAAATAGCCTTAATGATGAAGGAATAGAATATGTAATTAACATTGGATCAACTATAAAAGATTCTAATAAAACAATATCACTTACTAATAAATATCCTTTTATCTATGGTAGTATAGGTGTTCATCCTAGTGAAACAAAAGATATGAAAGAGGATGATATTAGCTGGTTAAAACAAAATGCATCTTTAGAGAAAGTTGTTGCTATTGGTGAAATTGGCCTAGATTACTATTGGGATAATGTAGAAAGAGACGTTCAAAAACATTGGTTTGAGCGTCAAATGGACCTTGCTAAAGAATTTAACTTACCAGTTGTAATTCATAGCAGAGATGCAGCTAGTGACACCTTTGACATGATAAAATCTGCTAAATTAGACAAAAACAAAGGAGTTATTCATTGTTTTGCATATTCAAAAGAAATGGCTAAGCAATATATAGATTTAGGCTATTATATTGGTGTTGGTGGAGTGCTTACCTTCAAAAATGCAAGAAAGCTTAAGGAGGTTGTAGAATATATACCTTTAGATTATATATTACTAGAAACTGACTCCCCTTATCTTGCACCAGAGCCAAATAGAGGAAAGAGAAACAACTCTATTAACTTGAAGCATATTGCTGGTGAAATCGCTAAAATTAAAAATATAGAATATGAAGAAGTTGTAGCAAAAACAAGGAATAATGGAATGGAATTGTTCCGAATTGATGGTAATAAGTAGAAGATTAGTTATCAAACTTTAGCTGCTTAAGTGGCTTGTTAGTTTGCTAGAAATAGAAATGAGGTTTATATGGCAAAACTGGGTAATCCCAAGAATACAATTGAAATACTAAATAAATATGAATTCCAATTTCAAAAAAGGTTTGGGCAAAACTTTCTAATTGATACCCATGTATTAGAAAAGATAGTAAAGGCAGCAGATATAACTAAGGATGATTATATTTTAGAAATTGGTCCAGGGATTGGAACCTTGACACAATATCTTTGTGAGCATGGAAAACAAGTTCTTGCCGTAGAAATTGATAAAAAGTTAATTCCTGTTTTAGAGGAAACTCTAGCAGACTATGACAATGTGGAAGTTATTAATGAAGATATCTTGAAGTTAGACCTAAAAAAAATGTTAGAAGAAAAGAATGGTAATAACAAAATAAAGGTTGTAGCAAACTTGCCTTATTATATTACAACTCCTATAATAATGGAACTATTCGAAAGTAATCTTCCTATTGAAAATATTATAGTCATGGTACAAAAAGAAGTTGCCCAGAGGATGCAATCAGGGCCTGGCACAAAAGATTATGGTTCAATATCTGTTGCAGTTCAGTATTATTCTAAGCCATATATTGCAGCTAATGTTCCTCCTAATTGTTTTATCCCAAGGCCGAAGGTTGGTTCAGCAGTACTTTGTTTAACGCCACATATTAATCCACCGGTACATGTTGTAGACAAGAAGTTGTTTTTTCAAATAACTCGTAGTGCATTTAATCAACGAAGAAAGACTTTAACAAATGGCTTATACAATGCAGGTTTTACTAATTTATCTAAAGAAGAAATAACAGAAGCAATAATCAAAATTAATAAGCCTGCTAATATTAGAGGTGAAGCTTTAACTTTAGATGAGTTTGCCAAACTAAGTAATATATTAAGTGAAAAAATATAGAATCAATGATTGTATTTATATGTCTGACCCTTATGAAGAAAAAAACTGCTTTTTAAGATATAGGCAAATAAATTTAAAAGATTGCTTGTGTATCATTATTAAATGTTTAAGTAAACATTATGTTTAAATAGACATTTATCTTGGTGCGCAAGCAATTTTTTATCATTTTAAACTAATAAGTTATATTTCTAATTCGTAAAGAATATAATTATATGAGGATTAAATTTGTACTAGCTAGAAGACTTAGAAGCTATTATGAATTACAAATAGAAAGTGATGAATAATAAAGGAGTTTGATATGGCGGCTTATAAAAGACTAGTATCATATATGTATAATTATGAAAATGGGATTAAAGGAAGTAATGTTGGATATGCAAGGGTAGAGTCAAAAAGTGGCCAATGTAAGGTCTATATCCGCATTAGGGTTCCTAGTTTAAATGATAATGAATTAAAGGTATATTTCTTTAAAAGAGATGGTTATAGTATTGAGGGAATACCACTTGGAGCTTTATCAGTAAAAAATGGATTAGGACAGTTTAGAGCTATGGCAGATAGTGGCAATATTATGAATAGTTCCTATGACCTAGATGATATAGGTGGTATGGTTCTATATCATACGGATAACAAGTACATTGCCACAGAATGGGATGATAAGCCTGTAACTAAGGAGATGGTAAATACAAGCTTATTAATGCCAAGGCAAAGTGAACTTGTCAAAGACAAAGATGT
>CAZOSE010000060.1:0-2782 GCA_964582385.1 uncultured Lachnospiraceae bacterium | reverse complement strand
AAAGAGACTAATAATGATATAGAAGAAAAAGAAACACTTGAAATAGCCAACCAGACGCAAAAATCAGAAATATCCAAAGAGACCGATGATGTGGCTAGGGAAGTAGTATCCAAAGAGACTGAAAAGGTGGCAAGGGAAGAAGAGTCTAAAGATACCGACAAAGTGGCAAATGAAGAAATATTTAAAAAGGATGATAAAGTAATAATAGAAGAAGTCGCCCTTGAAATTGATAACTTAACCAGAGAAGAAATATCAAAAGAGATTGATAAATTAGAAAGAGAAGATTTGTCTATCAATAAACCAGCTAAGGAATCACCCTACAATAGGAGTATGAGGAAATCGTGGCCAGTATTTGAAGAACATCCAAATGCCCTTAATATATATAGTAAGTTCCCCAAAATGTATCCTTTTGAAGACAATGAGGTTGCATGGTGTGTAAGGTTTGAACCCCAGGATATTGGTGTTTTGCCCATGGACAATTGGTCATTGGGAAATAATAGTTTCTTGCTACATGGGTTTTATTGTTATAGTCATTTAATATTTGCAAGGATTAATGACAAGAACGGAATTAAGTACATATTAGGTGTTCCTGGGATATATCATAATAGGGAAAGATTTATGGCAAAAATGTTTGGCTTTGATTTCTTTAAGAGTATAAAGAGAAAAGAGCTAAGGGTTGGAGAGTTTGGTTATTGGTATGCTCCCATATATTTTAACTAATACATATTTTATTAAGTCATATATAACAAGCTGTTTTTATTAAATATGTTATATATGACTTTTCTTTTATGGACAAAACAATATCAAATTATGAGTTTTGCAGCTAATTATTTATATAGACATAGGTTAGAAGCTCCTCCCAGTGGCCATTTATTTTTACATTTGAATGTGACAAGCCCTCATATTTATAACCTAACTTTTCTATTAGTGCAATAGAAGGTAAGTTAGTTGTCATAATTCTTGCCTCTATTCTATGTAAATTATACTTTTCTTTTAATACTGCCATGGAGAATTTTATGGCCTCATAAGCATATCCCATGTTTACGTATTCATGGTCAATTTTATAGCCGATTTGGCAACAAGAATGACCTCTACTTTTAATATTATAAAAGTTAACTGTTCCTATGATTAGATTTGGATTGCTTCTCAAAAAGATCCAAAAGCGTAATAAACGGTTTCTTTTCATAAGATCTTCTTCAAAATATAAAGAAGCACCTTGATATGCAAGAGAATAAAAATTGAAATCACGCTTTAGCTCCCAAGGTTCAAGGTGACTTTTATTTCTGTTATAAAAAGACAAGACCATGTCTGCATCTTTTACTTGTAATATCCGTAAACTTAGTCTTTTAGTGGTATATGATATATCCATAGTTAACTCCTATTCTATTCCACGAAGGTTTACTTGTTTAACATAAGGAAGCAAGATTTCCTTAAAACTTTCTATTTCTGCAGGAGTACAGCTTTGAAGTCCCTTTCCAATAACATCATCGGAATCTCTAAAAGACTGAAGAAAATAGGACTTTGCACCTTCAACCCACTTTCCAATTGAGATAAAATCTGAGGATTCATGAAAGTTTTTCACTACAGTAGTGCGAAATTCATAATCAATATGTGAATTTATTAGTAAAGAAATGCTTTCCGAAATAGACTCCATATCCATGTTTTTAAGGCCAGAGGTTAGGGGATATTTCTCCTTTGAATTTTTAATATCCATTGCTATGTAATCTATAAGGTTGGAATCTATTAAGTTTTCGACCATTTTAGGATTTGAACCATTAGTATCTAATTTAACAAGAAACCCCAAGTCTTTGATTCTTTTTATTAAATCAATAAGGTCAGGGTATAGGGTTGGTTCACCGCCAGTAATACAAACGCCTTCTATAATACCAATTCTTTTTTTCAAGTTAGAGAAGATTTCATCCTCAGAAATTATTGGCTGACTATGGGGTGCAAGTACTAGTGTAGCGTTATGACAAAAAGGACACCTAAAATTACATCCTCCTAAAAAAATCGTAGAGGCCAAATGTCCGGGATAATCTAAGAGTGTTGTTTTATTAAAACCATGTATCAAAATATTTCCTCCTATTTCAAGTTAAGTAAAAGTCTGTTACTATCTAATCTTATTATAAGACTATATGTTATAAATATAAAACCCACTAATATAACTTTATTAGAGTTTGTTTGAAAAAAGTATTAATATAAAGTATATTATACATGAAATTTCAAATATGTGATTACAAAATTATATTTATGTTATAATCAGTAATAGAAACTTAAAAGGATGATTATATGAATGAAAAGTACATGAAAGAAGCTCTAAAACAAGCTAAAAAGGCTGAAGATATAGGTGAAGTCCCAATTGGATGTGTAATCGTATATGAGGATAAAATAATTGCTAGAGGATATAATAGAAGAAACACTAAGAATTCTACACTAGCTCATGCTGAGCTTATTGCGATAGATAAAGCAAGTAAGAAGATGGAAGACTGGAGACTGGAAGGCTGTACAATGTATGTAACTTTGGAACCTTGTCAAATGTGCTCAGGTGCAATAGTACAATCTCGCATGGAAAAGGTTGTAATAGGTGCAATGAATCAAAAGGCAGGTTGTGCGGGCTCGGTATTGAATTTACTTCAAATAGAGGAGTTTAATCATCAAGTAGAAATTATTACAGGTGTATTAGAAGAGGAATGTGTATCTATTTTACAGTCATTTTTTAAAAATCTAAGACAAAGAAATAAACAAGAGAAAGAAGAAAAACAAGATTGCCAGTAATAAACGA
>CAZOSE010000059.1:0-10259 GCA_964582385.1 uncultured Lachnospiraceae bacterium | reverse complement strand
TTGGTTAGTTAAATTGTATTAATTTTACTGAAATATCCCATTGTTCAGGAGTTATTGAAATTGCGGCTAGAGAAAGTTGATTTAAAGGAATGTCAGTGGGACTGCTAAATGAAGTAATTGTTATTCAGCTAGATAACAAAATGGTAAAGGAATGGCGAAGCTTGCTTTGCCATTTCTTATGTTTAAAAACATTTAAGTGTTCAAAAATTTTCATGTTGAGAAACATCGTGAAATGCTATAGAATTACTATAACTAAATCATGAAAGAAAACATGCTTGGATAATGGAGAAAAAAATGAACTATTTAGTAAACTATAAATCACCCTTAGGAAATATAATGTTAGTAAGTGATGAGCATAGTATTGTAGGCTTATATGTAGGAAAGCATAAATATTTTGACAATTTAATACCGGAAGATATCATTGAAAACGGAAACATACCAATACTTAAAGAAGGTATTGCTTGGCTAGATGATTATTTTGCAGGCAAGCAACCAGATATATCAAGTCTTTTTCTTACACCAAAAGGAGGAGATTTTAGACAAGAGGTATGGAGAATCCTTCTTGAAATCCCATACGGGGAACTGACTACATATGGTGACATAGCAAAAGAGGTAGCAAAACGTATGGGTAAGGAGAGAATGTCTGCTCAAGCTGTAGGTGGTGCTGTAGGGCATAATCCCATATCAATTATTATACCATGTCACCGGGTAGTAGGAAAAACAGGAAGCCTAACAGGTTACGGTGGTGGAATAGAAACTAAAATAGGCCTTTTAGAACATGAAGAAGCAGAAATGGTAGGGTTGTTTATTCCTAAGAAGGGTACTGCCTTATAGAAAAGAAGCTTAGGCAAGTAATTGCTAAGGTTTAGTAAAAGTATGAGGTGAAAATAATAAAATGAATTATATAGAAGTTATAATATCTGATATAAATGAAATAAAAGAAATGTCTAATTTAGCTTCAACTATAGTAAAAGACCATTATGATCCTATTTTAGGCGAGACACAGAATGATTATATGGTTGATAAATTTCAGTCAGTTACTGCCATAAAAGAGCAGTTAGAAAAAGGATATAGCTATTATTTTGTTGTTAACAAGGGAGGACTAAAAGTTGGATTTATAGCTTTTTATCCAAGAGAAGATCATATATATTTAAGTAAATTCTACCTCCATAAAGATTATAGGGGGAAGGGTATTTCTAGAGATATGTTACACTTTGTTATAGCAAGGACAAAAGAAACAGGACTTAACTCAATAATTTTGAATGTTAATAAATATAACGATATCGCTATTAGTGCATATGAAAAGCTTGGATTTATAAGAATAGATGAAGAAAAAAACGATATTGGTAATGGATATTATATGGACGACTTTGTTTATAAATATAGTTTAGCAGATAGCTAATAAGGTCCGAGTGTCAAAGGTCATCAGGTGCAATTGATTGAACTTTTGACGCCCGAATCCTAATAAGTCAAGATATACAAAAGGAGAGATGTGATATGATTCATGATATAGAACCAAGGATATTTCGTAATGAATTCAATAATGAAAAAGCTGATATAAATGATTTGTTTCTGACTTATAAGGACGACATGGTTCTTGTTAAGGAAGGTAAGGACAAGCTTTGGTATCCGTCCTTTGCAGATTTTTCTTCCACATACCCTGATTTAATGGAAAACTCCCACTTTTTGTTTACCATTGATGAGTTGAATTATTATCTGGTGGAAGAAGAGATAGATGAGGCACCTGGTTGGGAGTATGTGAGTAGTACTAGGTTCCGTACAGAAAAAAAATATTGGCGTTCTTTTGCTGGCGCAATGGGATTGCAACTTAATAGGTGGTATTCAAACCATAAGTTTTGTAGTAGATGTAGTAAGCCCCTTACAAAATCAGAAAATGAACGTATGTTATATTGTGATGGTTGTGGCTTTACAGTTTATCCAACAATTTCCCCAAGTGTGATAGTTGGCTTATATGATGGAAATAGATTACTATTAACAAAATACAAGGGTCGTGAACATAGGAATTATGCATTAGTTGCTGGTTATAATGAAGTTGGAGAAAGCCTTGAACAAACAGTAAAAAGAGAGGTTATGGAAGAGGTTGGACTAAAGGTTAAAAATATTAGATACTACAAAAGCCAACCATGGCCCTTTACAGATACACTTCTATCTGGTTACTTTGCTGAACTAGATGGAGATGATACAATCCATCTTGATACAGATGAACTATCAGTGGGAATCTGGTTAAATAGGGAGGATATTCCAAAGCCAGACAACACAATTTCCTTAACTGCAGAGATGATTGAGATATTTAGATTAAATGAGATTGATTTAGATTAAATAAACTGAACTATTAGCTAACATGTTTTATTAAGGCTTACTATTAGTAAAATTATAAGATATAATAAAGTTGTGAGTTGAATCATAATGAAATTATATATAAAAAGACCTTATCTAAAATAACGTAATTATATGTAAAAAGACCTTATCTAGAATAGTGTAATTATATATTGGATTAAAAGCTCTCCTTTTTGACATACTATATTTATTAGTTAATGACGAAACAAGAATAGAAAATAGAGTTTCTCAGAGACCTAATATTGTTTCTATAGACCTCAGCAAAACAACAAAAAGAAGGAGCGAAAAATGAAGAAAGAATCTAATAATATTAATAAATTCACTGATCATGATGACAAATATAATATAAATGATAAATATGACTCCCTTTACACTAATGCAGCTACTGAATTAACAGGGGTAGTTAGCCACGGACCTGGAACCGAAGAGGATTTAGAAGTTTATAATGATATATTTACTTTTGGGCAGTAGTTTATAAGTGGATGATATTTTGAAAATAGAAAAAAAATCAAGTACCTTTAGAAAAACGTTAAGATTAATATGTTCGTTGTTAATTTAAGGAGGAAAATTAATGGAACAAGATCAAAAGGCTAAGGAAATAATTCAAACACAACTAGAACATCGTACAATAAGAGAATTCAAGAATCAGGATATACCTAAGGAAGTATTTGAACAATTACTTGAAGTTGCCAGACGTACAGCTACATCAACTGGTATGCAAGCTAGTTCTATAATCCGTGTAACGGATCCGGAACTAAGGAAGAATATAGCAGATGTTTGTAATCAAGAATATGTTGCAAGAGCTCCTGAATTACTTATATTTATTGTTGATCAAAGACGTAATTACCGGATCTTAAAAGAAAAGAAAGGTGATTTAACTAATATAAATAGCATGGATCATTTCGTATCTTCACATACAGACGCATGCTTAATGGCCCAAAATGTTGTAAATGCAGCTGAATTTCTAGATTTGGGAACGGTTTACCTGGGAAGTATTCTTAATGACCCTGGTAAAATGTGTGAATTACTAAAACTACCTCCATTAACATTTCCGGTTGTAGGACTAGGCATAGGTTATCCTAATCAAGAACCACAAATAAAACCTAAAATGGATATGAAGTACAGGGTATTTGAGAATACTTATAATAGTTTAGATAATTACCTAGAAGAGCTTAAAGACTATGATGAAGAGATGCATACATACTATGATCTAAGAGATGCTAATAATCGAGTAGATTGCTTTAGTGACCAAGTAGTAAAAAGATATAGTACGGCAACCTTAAAACGTCAAGATATACTTAATGTTATTCGTGACCAAGGGTTTGATCTGAAAGTAAGAAAGTAACCGAGTCTAACAAATTATATAAAGGGCAGTTCTCATGTGTTTTTAATTAAGTTAAGAATAGATGTGAGCTGTCCTTTAAGTGTTGCGATAGTATATACAAGTAATCAGAAAGGGATAATGTATGAAAAAGATATCTAGAAACAACATTTACAAGGGAAGAATAATAGATGTTTTTTATGATGATGTGGAATTGTCAGATGGCAGCAAAACTATTAGAGAGGTAGTGGCTCATAAAGAAGGGTCTGCTATAGTTGCTGTAAATGATAAAAACGAGATTATCTTAGTTAAGCAATTTAGATATCCGGTAGGTAAGGATGTAGTGGAACTACCAGCAGGCTTAATTGATGAAGGTGAAACTCCACTAGAAGCCGCAAAACGCGAACTAAAGGAAGAAACAGGATATATAGCAAATGAGTGGATACATCTTACTTCTACCTACTCTTCACCTGGTTGGCAAGATGAAAAAGTACATATTTTTGCAGCTAAGGACTTAAAACATGTGTCCGACCAAGAGTTAGATGGGGATGAAGAGTTAATCTTTTATAAAGAGCCTTTTGATGACATACTACAGAAGGTTAATAGTGGAGAAATTATTGATGGTAAGACTATCATTGGTGTCATGATATATTGGCACAGGTATTGTTCTTAGTTTTATATGTAACTACTAAAAAGACATAAAAATGTCATCCCAAGCTTTAGATGAGTCTTATATCTGTTAAAGGTAAGAACTCTTTTCGTGCTCTGAATGACATTTTTGATTAATTAATATTATAATTATTATATTATTCTTTTATTTTTTTATAAAACCACCAATAGTTGACTTAACCTCGTTAACGCTAATATATGCTTGAGGATCAGTTTGTCTAATAATTTTAATAGCGGAATGCATTTTCTTTCTTTTTAACTGAACAAATATCAGGTTCTTCTTACTACGATCTTTGCCTTCTCCATCTATAATGGTAACTCCAAAGCTGTGTTCACGAAGAGTTCTAGCCAACGTTTCACCGATTTCTGCATTTACTACTACTTGAATTGAGGAAATGCCAATAGCTATTAAGGATTCTATGTAGACTCCTAATAAATTACCTAGTGAGAATCCACCGGCATAAGCAATTATTTTTATGGGATCTTCGGTAATATTGTTAAGTACTGAACTTACTACCAATATCCAAATCATAACTTCGAAAAAACCAAGAATAGCACCTTTGAATCGTTCGCCTTTACTATTATAAACTAGACGAATTGTTGCAATTGAAACTTCAACAGTCTTAGCAACAAAAATCATGAGGTAAAGTACCGGACCACTTAAACTCATTAAAAACTCCATAAGCCTATCTCCTTTATTTGCCTTATTAATAATATAGTAACTAGTATTAGTGATATTGAATCATTTGAAAAACTCTAAATTCTTTATTAGTAATATTGTAGCTTGTATTAATAGTATTGTATATTGTTTTTAATTTTTATGCAATTAGGAGATGTGTAGTTTAATAATAAATAAAGATTTGAAACTTGTGAAGATTAACAAAATCTTATAGAAAAAGGGAATTAATATGAATGTAAATAATAATTTAATTAAAGGAAATGAAACTAAAGCAATATTAACCTTTGCCTTTCCAATGATTATAGGTAATATGTTTCAACAGTTGTATAATGTTGTGGATTCAATTATTGTAGGTAGGTTTATTGGACCTGATGCCCTGGCAGCAGTAGGAAGTTCTTTTACTGTTATGGTATTCTTAACTTCTATTATATTAGGACTTTGTATGGGAAGTGGTGCAGTATTCTCCTACTTTTATGGGGCAAATGAGACTGATAGATTAAAAAATAGTTTTTTTACATCTTTTATATTCATAGGAATCATTACAGTGCTTTTACAATTTGCTTCAATCACTTTTATTGATGAAATCCTAGGACTAATAAGGATCCCAGATGAAATACTCCATGACACAAAATCCTATATGGAAATTATATTTTATGGAATAATTTTCACTGGTATATATAATTACTTTGCTTCTATAATAAGAAGCCTTGGAAATTCAACAATTCCTTTGATTTTTTTGATTTTATCCACTATAATTAATATTGTATTAGACTTAATTTTTGTTGTGACTATGAATATGGGAATTGAAGGAGCTGCTTATGCAACTATTATAGCCCAAGCTTTTTCAGCTATTGGGATAGGAATTTATTCCATAGTAAAAATACCTCAAATTAGAATTAGTACTAAGGATATGTATTTGAAAAAAGAAATGATTAGGCGGATATCAAACTATTCTGTACTAGCAAGTGTTCAACAATCGATTATGAACTTTGGTATTTTAATGATACAAGGTTTAGTAAATAGCTTTGGTGTTCAGGTTATGGCAGCTTTTACAGCAGCGGTTAAAATTGAAAACTTCGCCTATATGCCGGTGCAAGATTTTGGTAATGCTTTTTCTACCTTTATTGCACAAAATAAAGGTGCGAAAAAAGAAAAACGGATTAACCGTGGAATAAAATCAGCTGTTAAAATAATTACACTTTACTGTATAGTAATAAGTGCATTTGTTTTAATATTTGCAAAACCTCTACTTAGAATATTTATTGATGGAAGTGAAGTTGAAATACTTAAAATAGGTGTGGAATACTTAATTATTGTTGCTCCATTCTATTTCTTAATAGGATATTTGTTTATGTTCTACGGACTATATAGGGGACTAGGTAATGGAGGGGTATCAATACTACTAACAATTGTAAGTCTTGGCATTCGTGTTGTATTAGCGTATAGTTTAGCTAGAATATCATCTATTGGGCTAGTAGGTATTTGGTGGGCCATTCCTATAGGATGGGGTATGGCAGATTTGATTGGTTTTATAAAGTTAAAGAAAGTTAAAGGAGATCAAAATGTTAGAAAGTAGTAATAATATTGTATCAATTAAAGAGGAAGTCTTAAGTGCAGTTGCAGAATTAGCATTTGAAGGGGAGTTAGATGAAAGAATAGAATCATTACCCTTTGATATGATTCCTGGACCACAAGCTAACTTCCGTTGTTGTATTTATAAAGAAAGAGAAATTATAAGACAGAGAATACGCCTAGCTCAAGGGAAGTCAGCAGCATTTGGAGGTAGAGATAAGAGTATTGTTCAAGTTCTTACATCTGCATGTGAAGGGTGTCCGATTAATAGGTTTACAGTAACAGATAACTGTCAAAAATGCATAGACAAGGCTTGCCAATCTTCCTGTCGTTTTGGTGCTGTTAGCATGGCAAGAGACCGTGCATACATAGATCCTATGCTTTGTAAAGAATGTGGCCAATGTGTCAAGGCGTGCCCATATAATGCAATTGCAGATTTAATGCGTCCATGTAAAAGAAGTTGCCCTGTAGAGGCAATAACTATGGATGAAAATAATATAGTAGTTATAGACCAAGACAAATGTATAAGTTGTGCTGCATGTATCACAAATTGTCCATTTGGAGCTATTTCAGACAGGTCCTTCATTATAGATGTTGTTAATGCCTTGCGTGACACAGAACAAAGGGTTTATGCAATGTTGGCCCCTGCTTGGGAAGGTCAATTTGGTACACAAGTTTCCTTTGCTAGTATGGTAGAGGGTTTGAAGCAATTAGGATTTGAAGATGTATATGAAGTTGCCCTTGGCGCAGATTACACATCTGAAAGTGAAGCAACAGAGTGGGCTGAGGCTTATGAACAAGGCCAGAAGAAAACAACATCTTGCTGTCCAGCTTTTGTTGGTATGATTAAGAAACATTTTCCTGAATTATCAGATTCAATTTCAACAACCCTTTCTCCAATGACCGCTACTGCTAAATTAATTAAGGCGATAGATCCAGAGGCAATATGTGTCTTTATTGGTCCATGTATTGCAAAGAAAGATGAAGTAATCGATTCTAAGGATTTAGATGCAACAGATTATGGTCTTACATTAGAAGAACTTAATTCTATGCTCAGGGCTAAATCCATTGAGTTGAAGTCTATCGAAGGAAATATACAACAAGCTAGCTTGTATGGAAAGAAATTCTGTGTTTCTGGTGGTGTAACTGCATCTGTAATACAGGCATTAAATGAGAGTAATGGAAATACAGACATTACTGTTAAGGTGTGTAATGGTGCTGAAGAAAGCAAAAAAGCTCTAAAGCTTCTAAAAGCAGGTAGATTACCAGAAGATTTTATAGAAGGAATGGTTTGTGAAGGTGGCTGCGCTTATGGGCCTGGAAGTGTTCTAAGGGGTAGAGCAGCTGATCGAAACAGAGATAAGCTTTTTTCTACAGCTGATAAGAGAAAAATAAATGAAAATTTAGATAAATATAGTGAGTATAATTTCACTATGCATCGTTAGTGTTTGCTTAACTAAAGAAAAACACCCTATTTTTATATAGCCTAAATAAATAAAATATAGTATGATAAATAAAGGCGGAGGTATTACAGTGAAAAAACATTAATAGAAAAAAGGTTAGAGAAACTGACATATATATTAGAGATGATAATTTCTGTATTAATTGCAGTAGGTGTAATAATTGGACTAGTTGATTTAATAAGATACTTTCCTACGATTTTCTTTGCAACCCCTACAGATTCATATCAAATATTCCAGAACTTTTTAGGATATACCTTGCTTTTGATAGTGGCAATTGAGCTTATGCTTATGATTATAAACCATTCTACTAAAGCAATATTAGAGTTAATTCTATTTGTAATTGCTAGAAAGATGTTAATTTACTCTAATACCATGGCAGACTTAGTTTTGGGTGCACTTGCAATTGCTATAGTGTTCTTTATTTCTAAATATCTGTTTCGTACAGATAGGGATGAAGATATTGTTCTAAGAGACAGAGAAACATATCATATTAAGGCCAATTTGAGGAATTTTCTAAGAATGTCTGGAATAAATATAGACAATGATATTGAGAATGCTAAAAACGCAAATACAAATAGTAGAAAAACAAATGTAATAAATGATTTAGTTTGCAAATTAGCAAAAGAAGCTTGTCAAGAGGTTGAAGAAGGAGCTATATTTGAAACAGAGGATTTTACAATAGAAGTTATAAAGGAAAATGATGGTGTTATTGAGGAAGTAAAGATAATGGGTAAAGAAAGTTTAATCCTTAAATAAAACTTCACAGCTTATAGGTATTGATTAGCACTGGCTACTTGCATTTATAAGTTAAAGATGTTAAATTATTATAGTCTTAAATATTTTGAGAGTGTTTCCTTGGGACCCACTAAAAAAATCAAGGGAGTGATATTATGGTTAGATACAATAGGATTTCCAAAAAAGATCCTCGTGAAATTGTACTATTAAAATCGCGCCCATGCCAATGGGGGCGATGTTTTTTTTGCGATTATATTGATGATAATGGCGAAGAAGATGATAGTCTAAATGATTTTAACAAACAAGTTTTACAAGATGTAACAGGTGAATTTAAAAAATTAGAAGTAATTAATTCGGCAAGTGTATTTGAATTACCTAAGGAAAGCTTAAAAAATATCAAAGACATAGTTATAGAAAAAGACATTAAAGAGCTATATTTCGAAAGTCATTGGTCTTATCGTAACAGACTTGAAGAAATAAGAGATTATTTCCCAGATGTTACAGTAAGTTTTAATACTGGAATCGAAACATTTGATAATGATTTTAGAAACAAGTATTTGAAAAAGGGAGCTATATTTGAAAGTCCCTCTGAAGTTGCCAAATATTTTAAGATTGCTTACTTGTTAGTCGGCATTAAGGGTCAAACTAAGGAAATGATTGCAAATGATGTTGATATAGTGCTAAATTACTTTGAAAAAGGACGTATTAATATTTACGAGAATAATTCTACTCCAGTCAAGGCAGACCCAGAACTTATTAGCTGGTTTAGGGATGAGTATGGATATCTAGAAGATATGAAAAATGTGGAAGTTTTGTGGGAAACTACAGACTTAGGAGTAGGTGCTGATGATGACTACTAATAAACTTGTTAAAGGAGCAGCAGTTGCAGCAATTTATGCAATTCTTACAATGTTTTTGCCTGCCTATTCATTCCTACAATTTAGATTATCGGAAGTAATGGTCTTGTTAGCTTATTTCAATCCGTTTTATATAATTCCATTGACACTAGGATGTGCAATAGCTAATATTGCAAGTCCCTTTGGAATAGTAGATGTTATATTTGGCAGCTTAGCAACATTCTTAGCTACTACAGCTATGAGCAAGACTAAAAATATTTATCTAGCAAGTCTTTGGGCTACAGTGTTTTGCTTTATAATTGGACTTGAAATTGTACTCCTTTCTTCAGAAGCTCTTAACTTTTTTATAATTACTGGCCAGATAATGATATCTGAATTTATTGTAGTGACTATAATTGGGATTCCACTTATTAAGCAGTTGATGAAGAATGATTATTTTAAGAAGCTGGTTTTAGATGTGGATTGAGAGTCTAAGCAACATACGCCTAGGATAAATTGCTTTAATGCCTAACATATGCTAATATTTAAGGCGTGAAAAACAATAATTCAAACGGAGGTGTTAACAATGGATAACTTACCAAATTGCCCAGAATGCAACTCTGAAT
>CAZOSE010000058.1:10038-10266 GCA_964582385.1 uncultured Lachnospiraceae bacterium | reverse complement strand
TTGTGAAGATGCATGTACAAGAGGGGATTTGGATGAACCAATTGCAATTGATGATATTAAACGTTTTATTGCTGATCAAGATCTAAACAAAGAAACTAGATTTATACCTAAGAAAAGAAACGACTATAGTGACAAGAAGATTGCTATTGTAGGATCAGGTCCAGCAGGACTTTCGTGTGCTTATTATTTAGCTATTGATGGATATGATGTTACTGTATTTGAAAAGGA
>CAZOSE010000058.1:0-10028 GCA_964582385.1 uncultured Lachnospiraceae bacterium | reverse complement strand
CTAGGGGGGATGTTGACTCTTGGAATTCCATCTTTCGTACTTGAGAAAAACATTATTGATGCAGAAATTGATGTTTTAAGAGAAATGGGAGTTAAATTCAAAACTGGTATAGAAATAGGGAAAGATATTAGTCTTGATGAACTAAGAAGTGATGGCTATGAAGCTTTCTACCTTGCTATTGGAGCCCAAAAGGGAAGAAAGATAGGAATTGAAGGAGAAGATCTTTTAGGAGTTTTATCTGGAGTAGAGTTATTATCCCGTATTAATCAAGACGAAAAAGAGACTATTTCTGGTAATGTAGTTGTTATCGGTGGTGGTAATGTTGCAATTGATGTGGCTCGTGTATCAGTTAGAGCAGGTGGGGATAAAGTAAGCATGTACTGCTTGGAAAAGCTAGAAGAGATGCCTGCTTTAGATGAAGAAATTGAAGTAGCTGAAAGTGAAGATATAACAATCAATAATTCATGGGGACCTAAACGTATTATAGGACAAGATGGTAAGGTAACAGGAATTGAACTAATGCGTTGTATAAGTGCATTTGATGATAATGGTAAGTTTAATCCTAAGTATGATGAGAATGATACAATTATTATTGATGCAGATTATGTTGTATTATCTGTTGGCCAATCTATTGATTGGGGTAGTCTATTAGAGGGAAGTGATGCAGTTTTAAATAATAATAACACTATCCAAGTAGATGATATAACCTATCAAACAAAACAGGATGATGTATTTGCAGGTGGAGACGCTGTAACAGGTCCAAGCTTTGCAATTGATGCTATAGCAGCAGGAAAGCAAGCTGCAATTTCTATCCATCGTTTTGTACATACAGGACAGGATCTACTAATTGGCCGTAGCCGTCGTCAGTTTTTCCAATTGGATAAGAACAAGGTTATATTCGATAGTTTTGACAATACTCCAAGAGAAAGAGCTGCAAGTGTAAATGGTCAAGAAGCTAAGAAAACCTTCCGTGATATTAGAACATCTCTCACTGAAGAGCAGATGAAGAAGGAAACTGAAAGATGTCTTGGTTGTGGTGCTACTGTAGTGGATGAATACATGTGCGTAGGTTGCGGAATGTGTGCTACAAAATGTAAGTTTGGAGCTATCACTTTAGAACGAGTTTATGATGGTGCGGGAGTGGAATTCTTAAATATGAAGAAGGCTATTGTACCTCATGTAATTAAGCGTAAAGTAAAGATTACTGCTAAGAAAGTTCTAGGAAGGAATAAGTAAACCATGCATGAGTTAGGTATTATGTACCACATTGTTGAACAAGTCCTTAATGTTGTAAAAGAAAATGATTTAAGTGAAGTTGAAGCTATTGTACTTCAAGTAGGGGAATTGTCGTCAGTAGTTCCAAGATATCTTCACGCATGTTTTCCTGCAGCTGTAGATGGTACATTTCTTGAAAATACTAAACTAGAAGTGGAGATACTAACAGCTAATGGTATATGTAAAAACTGTAAAACGGTATATTCGCTAACCCGGCACGAGAGGGTTTGCCCCCAGTGCCAAGGCGAAGAATTTGAAATGATTAGTGGTGGGGAGTTTTATTTAAAAGAAATCAGAGCGTGTTAATCTGATTATAGAAAGAAAAGGCTTCGGTTGTATATTAACCGAGGCCTTTTTGTATGGGTGTGGTAAAAAGTATAGTTTATTTGGGATAATGGATATGTTATAATGAAACAGATTAAAGACATAAGATATAGATAAATTAAATTACAAAATAAAGTTTTGCTAACACCTAAAATTATTAACTATACAAAGGAGAGAGAGAAAATGAAGTTTATTTCATGGAATATAGATTCGTTGAATGCGGCACTAACAAGTGATTCAGCACGTGCGATATTATCTAGAGATGTACTTAGAACAATAATAGAGCAAGAACCTGATATTATAGCCTTACAGGAAACCAAGTTACCAAGCAAGGGTCCTACTAAGAAACATTTAGAAATTCTAAAAGATAAATTCCCAGAATATGAAATTGTTTGGAATAGTTCAGTAGAACCAGCTCGTAAGGGTTATGCGGGTACCATGTTTTTATATAAGAACAACTTTAAGGTAACCGCTAGCTACCCTGCAATTGGTGCGCCAAGTACTATGGATTTGGAGGGGCGAATTATCACCTTAGAATTTGAAGATTTTTACTTAACCCAAGTATATACTCCCAATGCAGGAGATGGTTTAAGTCGTTTAGAAGAACGCCAAGTATGGGATATAAAATATGCAGATTATTTAGAAGAACTAGCTAAGGATAAACCTGTTATTGCAGCTGGTGATTATAATGTGGCTCATCAAGAAATTGACCTTGCAAATCCGGACAATAATCGCCGTTCAGCAGGATTTACAGATGAAGAACGTCAAGGTTTCACAAATCTTTTAGATAGAGGCTTTATTGATACCTTTCGTCACGTCCATGGTGATATAAAAGATGTTTATACTTGGTGGGCACAAAGAGTTAAGACAAGTAAAATTAACAATTCAGGATGGAGAATTGATTATTGGCTAGTTAGTGATAAGATTGCAGATAGGGTTACTAAGTCAGAAATAATTGATTCGGGTCCAAGGCAAGACCATACTCCAATTCTGCTTGAAGTTGATTTATAAGATATATTTAGACAAAGATTAATAATCTATATCCGTTATAAGGCAAATGCTCATCAAATTATAAACTGATGAGCATTTGCCTTATAATGAATTATGAAAAAATATAGTTGTTAAGATAAAATATCTTTTACTATTGATTTAAGCTCTGGTACAATATTCTTTTCAAAGTCAGGGTTATTCTTAAACCATCTAATGTTAAGAGGAGATGGATGAACTAGGGGAAAGTATTCAGGTAAATACTCTTGGTAAGCTTTAACAGTATTAGTTAAATTGGACTTCATACGATCTTTCAGGTAATACTTTTGTGCGTATGATCCTACTAATAAGGTGAGCTCAATCTGGGGCATCATATCTAAAATGGGAGGATGCCACTTTGATGGAAAGTCTTTCCGTGGTGGTAAGTCACCTGTTTTTGCTTTGCCAGGAAAGTAAAAATCTAGTGGAAGAACAGCTATCTTGCCTGAATTATAGAAGAAATCCTCAGTCACTCCCAACCACTCCCTAAGCTTCTTACCACTCCTGTCCATAAAAGGATGGCCTTCTTCTTGAGTCTTAATTCCAGGAGCTTGTCCTATGATAGCTAGCTTAGAAATAGGGTTAGCCATGAAAATAGGATTCCATCCCATATTTGTGAATTTAATATTGTCAGGATCTTGCATAATTGCCTTTTTAATATATTGGATTTTCTCCATTGTTTCTCCTTTTGAATACTAAACTTTTGCTAATGCTACAAAAAATATCTACTTGTAGTTTGTTAATAAATATTCTAAAATTAATACTATAAATGTACAAGATATATTTTCTTCTAAGTTGCTCTTAGTTATTCTATACTTTACATTATGATAAGCTAGAATAATAGGCATATATGAAAGTCTTTTAGGACATTTATGTTTTTATACTATAATTAATAATAGATAATATAATAATAAGAAAAATATTCAAAAAAGAGAAAAATTCTCAGTATAGAATAGTAGGTGACAATGATGGAAGCAAATGATAATAAATTAATATTTCAAGAAAGCCTTGAAACACTTGTTGATAACTATGGAAGTGGTAGTCAAGAAGGGATAAAAGCAAGTCTTATAGAATGCCAAAATCTTTTTAACTGTGTAAATGTTAATCATCAAAAAGAAATAGCAGAATCTTTTCAGGTGGATGGAAAGCTAATAAAAACAATGATTAAATTCATGCCTTCAATTAAAGAATCAATTGTTGAATATGAAGTGGTTTGTTGTTCTGGGAGTAGGTGTGCAGGAAATGGTTCTATGGAGGTAATAAAGGCAGTAAAAGATACTCTAGGAATTGGTATTAATGATACTACCGAAGATGGAAAGATAAGACTTACAACCCGTAATTGTTTTAAAAAATGCGGTTTAGGTCCTAACATAAAAGTTAATGATAAGTTTCATCATAAAATGAACAATACAAAGTCAGTTGCGTTGATGAAAGATATTCTTGGTCAATAGAGGTCTAAATAATTTTAAAAGAAAAGAGTGTGAAGAAGATGACAAAGGATTTTACATTTAGAAAAGCAAATGCAGGAAACCTTATGAAAATAAACTTACTTTTATCTAAAGTATCTAAATTATATGGAAATTCCTATCCTGAAATACTTGAGGTAGAAAAAGTATTTGAAGGGATGAAGAAGAAAACTATGGCTGCAATGGTAGCAAGAAGTGGAAATCCAGAATTAAGTGAAGAGTTGGCTAAACTACGAGAAATAACCAATAACTATACAGCTCCAGAAGATGTGAATGATAATTATAAGGCTGTATACAAAGCTTTTGAAGAAATAGACAAGGTTTATCAAACTATGTAGAAGATTTGAAAAGCCAAATCAAGATAACTAAATTTTATAAAACATCAGGATGTATGGTTAGTGATTAATAAACCCATACATCCTGTTTTGTTAATAAAAATTATTCATTATACAAATTAAATTTAATTTTAGTTATAAGACCTTAGTTATTTTGACTTTTGTCTTAATTGAACAATCCGGTCAAACCAGTATTCTATTTGTGATTTGTCAGGGCAATCCTTCAAATAAATGAAATTAAAAGGATGATTAACTTTAAAGTCTTTTAGGGGGATCTTTTTAAGGTAGCCTTTAGCTATTTCCCTTTTTACCGCCTCTTGGTACATAAAGGTTATTCCAACATTTTTATTACACAATTCTTTTATGGCATTCATATTACCTATTTCGATTCTTCTTTTAAAATCTTTAATGTTAAGATTTTGATTGTAAAGTGATTGTTCTAATATATCACGAGTTCCGCTTCCTTGTTCCCTAAGGATTAAATTATAATCAAGCATTTCATCTAGAGTGTTTAAGTTAGATGCTATCTCATTATCTGGGGAGCAAACACCTATAAAGGTTTCATTTGATATTAGCTTGAAATCAAATTCGTTTTGATTAAAATGTCCTTCTAGTAGGGCAAAGTCTATTACCCCATCCCAAAGCATTTCTTGTAGAACATGGGTGTTTTCTACGTACATAGTAATGTTAGTATTTGGGTCTTCTTTCATTATTTCGCTTAGGATGGGTGGAATAGTGTATTCTCCAATAGTAAGTGTGGCACCAAAGTTTAAAGGTTTATTCTGGTTTTTGATCCTTTTTAACAAGGGGATAATTCTTTCTGAATTGGCATGAAGGGTTTTTATGTATTGCTGGAAAGCCTTACCTTCTTCTGTAAGAGAAAAGTTTTTCCCCTTTTCTAAAATTAGATTTACCTGATAATAATCCTCTAAGTACTGTATGTGCTGTGAAACAGCAGGTTGTGTCATGTTTAGAACTTCGGCTGTCTTTGTATAATTCTTTGTATCACATAATGTGAGAAATGTTTTTAATCTATGATCTAACATCTGAAGTCTCCTTATAAGTTGAATTTATACAAGTATAAAATATAATAATTTTATTTTATTACAATAAGATGGTATATTCAAGTAGATATTAAAAATTTCGGAGGTATATTATGTTAAAAAAATTATTTCAAAACTTACCTGGCTTACTTCTTAGCGCAGGAGTTGCTCTTATTGCTATGTTTTTAAGTAGCCTTATCCCAGGTGATATTATTGGAGCCACTGTTATGGCCCTTCTAGTAGGAATCGCACTAAATCCGCTACTAAATAAATATAAGCAATTTAATCCAGGAGTAAATTATTCAGGAAAGATGATACTACGAATTGGTATTATACTTATGGGAGTTAATATGAACTTTGCCGATGTATTGAGTGTAGGTAAATATTCACTCTTTATAATGACTTTTACTATGGCGACTGCATTTGGTGCAGGAAACCTAATAGGAAAGTTGTTTGGTATGAACTGGAAGCTGACAAACTTACTATCTATAAGTACTGCAATATGTGGAGGTTCAGCAGTTGCAGCAGTAGGACCTGTTATTAAAGCAAAGGATGAAGACGTTGCATATGCTATTTCATCAACCTTTATATTTGATGTTATTACTGTTGTAGTATTCCCATGGATTGGTATGGCCATTGGTATGTCTGCTGCAGGTTACGGTTTATGGACAGGAACATCAGTTAATGATACATCATCAGTAGTTGCAGCAGGATATGCTTTCTCCGAGCTTGCAGGTAATACAGCAGTAATTGTAAAGCTGACTAGGACCCTATTTATAATTCCTTTTGTATTAATGTTCTCACTAATTAATGAAAGAATAGAGGCAAAAGCTGCAGGTTCTAGGGGACGCACACCAGTTAATATGAGAAAAATATTCCCTTATTTTGTTATATTCTTCCTGGTAATGGTGGCACTTCGCAGTACAGGAATTATACCTATTAACATGGTACCGGCCCTTTCAAGTACTTCAAAGTTTTTTATGGTAATGGCATTATCAGCTATTGGACTTAAAACAAGTTTTGGAGATATTAAAGATATTGGATTTAAGCCAATGATTCTAGGTTTTATAGTAGATACTTTAGTTGTTTTTGTTTCTATGGGAGTTCTTATCTTAACAGGAAGATTTTAATTAGGTGGTTGACAAAGTAAATTATTACAACTATAATGACAGTAATGATTCTCGTTATCATTAATAAAAAGTATAAATCAAATTAAAATATAGGAGGATTTTATTATGTCATTAATAGGAACAGAAGTTTTGCCTTTCAAGGCTAATGCATATCGTAATGGAGAATTTGTTGAGGTTACTAATGAGGATTTAAAGGGTAAGTGGAGTGTTGTTGTTTTCTATCCTGCTGACTTTACTTTTGTATGTCCTACAGAGTTAGAAGATATTCAAAATAACTATGAAACCCTTAAAAGCTTAGGAGCAGAAGTGTATTCAGTTTCTACAGATACACACTTTACACATAAAGCTTGGCATGATACTTCAGAGGCTATAGGTAAGATTACATATACTATGATTGGTGATCCTGCACATGTAATAAGTCGTAACTTTGATGTACTAATAGAAGAAGCTGGTCAAGCAGACCGTGGTACATTTATTATAGATCCAGATGGAATTATCCAATCTGTAGAGATCAACGCAGGTAATATTGGTAGAGATGCTGATGTTATCGTAAGCAAGATTAAAGCAGCAAAGTATGTTAGGGAAAATCCTAACGAAGTATGTCCTGCTAAGTGGAAAGATGGCGCAGAGACATTAAAGCCAGGTCTTGATCTTGTTGGCAAGATTTAAGGGGCGATTATAATGTTACTAGATTCAGATATTAAAGCTCAGTTAAATGAATATTTTAAACTACTTGAAGGAGATGTGGTGATTAAAGCCAGCACAGGCTCTGACAAGGTATCAGAGGACATGAAGGCTCTCGTAGAAGAAATAGCCCAAATGTCAGATAAGATTAGGGTAGAGGAGGCAGCGCTTCCTAGAACCCCTAGTTTTAGCATAAATCGCAGTGATGAAGATATGGGAATTAGTTTTGCAGGAATCCCTCTAGGCCATGAATTTACATCTCTAGTCCTTGCTCTTTTGCAAGTAAGTGGAAGACCACCTAAGATAGATGAGAAGGCTTTAAATCAAATTTCTAAGATTAAAGATGAACTTAAATTTGAAACCTATGTTAGCTTAAGTTGTAATAATTGCCCTGAAGTAGTTCAAGCACTAAATATAATGAGTGTACTAAATCCTAATATTAGTCACACTATGATTGATGGTTCTGTATATAGGGATGAAGTAGAAAGTAAGGATATACTAGCTGTACCTTCTGTGTACCTGAATGGTGAATTCTTTGCTAGTGGACGAATGTCTGTTGAAGAAATTCTAGCAAAGCTAGATATTGCACCAGATATATCTGAATATGAAGATAAGGAAGCTTTTGATGTCCTTGTTATTGGTGGAGGACCGGCAGGAGTTAGTGCAGCTATATACGCAGCTAGAAAAGGCGTTAGAACTGGTATTGTAGCCGATAGATTTGGTGGCCAGGTTAATGAAACTCTCAGTATTGAGAATTTTATAGGAGTAAAAAGTACAGAAGGTCCTAAGTTATCTTCAGACTTTGAAGCTCATATTAGAGACTATGATGTTGATATCATGCTATCTCAGAGAGTTAAGAGTATAAGAAAAGATGGTTTAATACATGTAGAACTAGAAAACGGTGGAGTATTAAAAAGCAAAACTCTTATCATTGCCA
The DNA here is from genome assembly GCA_964582385.1 of uncultured Lachnospiraceae bacterium. GTDB lineage: Bacteria > Bacillota > Clostridia > Lachnospirales > Lachnospiraceae > JAAYRG01. The sequence goes on along the minus strand of CAZOSE010000058.1, from coordinate 1,808 downwards.
CAGGAGCTCGTTGGCGTAATATTGGAGTTCCGGGTGAAGAAGAATATAAGAACAAAGGTGTTGCATACTGTCCACATTGTGACGGCCCACTATTTAAAAATAAGCACGTGGCTGTTATAGGTGGTGGAAACTCTGGAATTGAAGCAGCTATAGATTTAGCTGGAGTAGCAAGTAAGGTAACAGTTTTAGAATTCTTGCCTGAACTTAAGGCTGATAAGATACTTCAAGAAAAAGTACATAGCTTATCAAATGTAGACGTATTAACAAATGTAGAAACCAAAGAAATTACTGGAGATAAAAAGGTTAATGGGATTAGTTTTACTAAAAGAGAGACCTCTACTGCTAGCCATTTAGATTTAGACGGAGTGTTTGTTCAGATAGGCCTAGTGCCTAATACAGAATGGATTGGAGACTCAGTCCTTTGTAACTCCGGAGGAGAAATCCTTGTAGACCAAGGTATGGCAACTAATATCCCTGGTATATTTGCTGCAGGAGACTGTACTAATTCTTACTATAAGCAGATAGTAATTTCAATGGGTTCAGGAGCTACAGCAGCTTTAAGCGCATTTGATTATTTAATAAGAAATTAATTAGATATTCCTTAATTATTATAAAATTAATAAGACATATAAAATTCCAGGCTTCTATTAGCCTGGAATTTTCTTTTTTGAGTAAGATTATTGATTTTTAATACTTAAAAGAGTATATTAAACATTATTTTACTGTATTTATATGCTATAATTATCTAAAATATAAATAGAGTAAGACAGGAGAATAGATATGAGCATTGAAATTAACAAAGAATATACAATTAAGCTATTGGAAGATATAATTAATATTCCAAGTCCTACAGGATATTGTGGGAATGTGATATCACATATTGAAAATATTACAAAAGAATTTGGCTATAAATATGAAAAAAACAAAAAAGGAAATCTAATAATTGAAATAGATGGAGAAGATAATAGTTACTGTGTTGGAATTCCAGTACATGTGGACACACTAGGCGCAATGGTAAGGTCAATAAGTGATTAAGATTACCTCTCTTGGTGGTAATATATTTCCAACACTTGATGGTGAATATTGTAAGATTCACACAAGAAGTGGTGAGATATATACAGGAACTATGCTTTCCTCGTCTCCTTCAGTTCACGTTTACAAGGATGCAAGGAGTAAGGAAAGAACTGAAGAAAACATGGTTTTAAGATTAGATGAAGTTGTAAAGAACAAAGAAGAAGTTCAGGCTCTTAAGATTGGTACAGGGGATTTTGTTTCAATTGATCCTAAGTTTGCATTAACACCTTCTGGTTATATAAAGACTAGATACCTAGATAATAAAGCTGGAACTGCTTGTGCCTTAAGTTTGATGGAATTGTTTACTAGATTAGGAACAAAGCCAAAGCATAAGGTAAAGGTAATTGTATCTACATATGAGGAAGTAGGCCATGGATGTGCTAATATTCCTGAAGACATAGATGAACTTGTTGGCATTGATATGGGCTGTATAGGGGCGGATTTAGCATGTACAGAACAGGATGTATCAATCTGTGTAAAAGATAGTTCAGGACCTTATGATTATGACATCACTACTAACTTAATAGAACTTGCTTCCAAAAACAATCTTAAATATGCAGTAGATGTGTATCCTATGTATTCATCTGATGTATCTGCATCTTTACATGGTGGTAACGATATTAAGGGGGCTTTAATTGGGCCAGGAGTTCATGCCTCCCATGGTATGGAAAGAACCCATATTGATGCATTAGAAAACACATTGAAGTTGATATATGCATATTTGGTTTAGTAAA
>CAZOSE010000057.1:0-10484 GCA_964582385.1 uncultured Lachnospiraceae bacterium | reverse complement strand
AAAGCAAATGGCCGCTTAATTGTAATTGATGGCGGTTATTCCCCAGCATATCAAGATACAACAGGACTAGGTGGATATACCTTGCTTTATAGCTCCCATGGGCTTAAACTATGCGTACATGAGCCTTTTACTTCAAAGGAAGATTCTGTTGATAATGAAACAGATATTTTTTCAACAAGAAGAGTAGTAGATCTTGAACAGGAACGTGCCAAAATAAAAGATACTGATAAGGGTAAGCAATTAATTCAGGAAAGTTACGATTTAAAGTGTTTATTAAAGGCTTACCGTACTGGAAAAATCAAAGAGAAAGGTTAACATATGAATATATTAGTAGTAAACGATGATGGAATCCATTCAAAAGGACTCCACCTATTAGCCAAAATCGCATCTAGAATAGGTAATGTTTGGGTAGTTGCACCAAACCAGGAATGTAGTGGTATGTCACATAGAATTACTGTTTATGGAGTTATAGATGTGAAAGTGGAAAATATACCAGTGGATAATATAAAAGCTTATAGTATAAGCGGTACCCCAGCTGACTGCGTTAAGGTTGGTATCAATCAGATAATGCCAGTAAAACCTGATGTGGTTTTTTCGGGAATTAATAATGGATTAAATATTGGCCATGATATACTTTATTCAGGAACCGTTGGAGCAGCAATGGAAGCTATATTAAATGGAATTCCTGCAATAGCTCTTTCAAAGAGTAGGGATAGTGATAGTTACGCAGTTGTAGAAGAACACCTAGAGGAAATTGCAAAAGAACTTGTAAGACGTTATATTAAGAAGAATGAAATATGGAATGTTAATTTCCCTTCTTGTCCACTTAACGACTATAAAGGAGTCCTAAACAACCGTCTTCCTGCTCCTAATCCTCTTAACAAAGACCATTATGAAGCTTACGGATTAGACAAGGGGAACTTTAAGATAAATGTGCGGGGCATTAGATATACTGAAGCTAAAATTGGGACAGACTTACATGCTATTATTAATAATTATGTTTCAATTGGAAAAGTTGAGAACAATGTGTTGTAATAAGGAGAAATTACTATGGCATACGATTTTAATAAAAGAATAGATAGAAAAGATACAGGCTCTATTAAGTGGGAGTTAATGTACAAGTGGAACCCTAGTGTTGATGAAGGAGTACTTCCCTTATCAGTTGCTGATATGGAACTGCATAATCCACCTGAGATATATGAAGGGCTGATAAAATACATACAAGAAAAGCCTGTTTTAGGCTATACAAAGCCAACTGATGAATTTACCGATGCTGTTGTTAATTGGCAGGAAAAACGTCACAAATGGACTATAAAAAAGGAATGGATTGTGAATACTACAGGTGTAGTGGCGGCATTTAATGCGGCTGTACGTGCATTTTCAAATCCCCAAGATGGAGTCATTATATTTAAGCCTGTATACTATCCATTTTCAAGTGCTATTTCAAGTAATAACAGAAAAGAAGTTAATATTCCCTTAATTGAAACTGATGGATATTATACAATAGACTTTGAAGGCTTTGAAAAAGCAGCATCTAAAGAAGAGAATAAGATTTTATTATTTTGTAGCCCTCATAATCCTGTAGGAAGGGTTTGGACAAAAAAAGAGTTAGATAAGCTTGCAGAAATTGCTGTTAAACATAATCTAATAGTTATTTCAGATGAAATATGGTATGACTTTGTAAGCCCAGGCCATGAACATACAATATTATATAAAGTTAGTGAAAAGCTGCAGGATAATCTAATCACATGTACTGCTGCATCTAAAACTTTTAATTTGGCAGCTATGGCAACTTCTAGTATTATTATTTCTAATGACAAGTTAAGAGATAAGTTTGCTCTTGAAGTTCAAAGATCTCATTGTAGTGCAGGCAATATCTTTGGTTTTTTAGCTACAAAAATTGCATATAATGAATGTGAGACTTGGCTAGATGAGGTTCTAGAGCTAGTTAATAGTAATCAAAAGATGGTAAATGAGTTTTTTACTGAGAAGTTTCCTACAATCAAGGCACCCATTAGCGAAGGAACTTATCTTCAGTGGTTAGATTTTAGAGAATTGGGTATGACTAATGAAGAGTTAGAAGAATTACTTCATAGAAATCAGTTCTTTACAGATGAAGGTTATGTTTTTGGTAAAGAAGGCAATGGATTTGAAAGAATAAATGTTGCTCTACCTCAGGATGCTTTAAAAGAATTACTAGAGCGACTATTAGATGCTTTAAAGCAAAGGAATTAAGCTTAAAAAGTAACTAAAGTCATGAAAGAAAAAGGAATCAAAATCATGAAAACAAATAAAGAAGACAATGTTAATTTAGGCTTGAAATTCGATAATACCTATATAGACTTACCTGACATATTTTATACTAAGAAGGATCCAGTTTCAGTAAATTCACCTAGTCTTAAGGTACTTAATAAAAGTCTAGCAAAGTCATTAGGTTTAGATATATCTGCCTTAGAAACTAATAGTGGACTATCAGTATTTGCAGGTAACTTTGTTCCTGATGGTGCCACACCTATTGCCCAGGCTTATGCAGGTCATCAATTTGGCCATTTTACCATGCTAGGAGACGGAAGGACAATACTTTTAGGTGAACATATACCACCTGGTTGCGAAAGGTTTGATATTCAGTTAAAAGGTTCTGGTAGAACAAAATACTCCCGTGGCGGAGATGGAAGGGCTGCTATAGGACCAATGCTTAGGGAGTATATTATTAGTGAAGCTATGCATAGTCTTGGTATACCTACAACCCGTAGTTTAGCAGTTGTAACTACAGGAGAAAAAGTATACCGTGAGACTGCTTTAGAAGGGGCTATCCTTACAAGAGTAGCATCAAGCCATATAAGGGTTGGAACCTTCCAATACGCATCAATATTTGGTAATAAAGAAGAATTGACAGCATTAGCTGATTACACCATAGATAGACATTTCCCTGAAATAGCTTCAGCTAAAGATAAATATCTATTACTCTTAAGAAAAGTCGTTGAAAATCAGGCAAGATTAATTAGTAAGTGGCAATTAGTGGGCTTTATTCATGGTGTTATGAATACAGATAATATGACTATTAGCGGAGAAACCATTGATTATGGACCATGTGCCTTTATGGACTCATATAAATTGTCAACAGTATTTAGTTCTATTGATACTGGAGGTCGCTATGCTTACGGTAACCAGCCTAAAATAGGGATTTGGAATCTTTCTAGATTTTCTGAAACCTTACTGCCCCTGATTGATGATAATGAGGATAAGGCAGTGGAGCTGGCCACTAAAGAAGTTTCCAGGTTTTCAAGTATTTACAATGAATTGTGGCTAGACGGAATGAGAAAGAAGTTAGGACTATTTAATGAAGAAGCTAAAGATAAGGACTTAATCACAGACTTATTAGCTATGATGGAGAAGAATAATGCGGATTATACCAATACTTTTCGTGGACTTGGCCAATTAGATGAATTAGATATGTTTAAGACTGATGAGTTCACTAACTGGTTTGATAAGTGGAAGAAGAGGTTAAGTAAACAATCTCAATCCGAACATGAGGTAAAATACTTAATGAAGACTAACAACCCTGCAATTATTCCAAGAAATCATAGAGTAGAAGAGGCACTTACTGCTGCAGAACGTGGTGATTTCTCTGTTATGGATAAGTTGCTTAAAGCTTTAGAAAATCCATATGAATATTCTAAGGACCAGGAAGAATATACAAAGTTATCTTCAGAAACATCAAGACCATATCAAACATTTTGTGGGACATAAAATAAAGTTTTTATATGCTAAAGGGAAGTTTTTTGATCGCTTCCCTAATAAGGAGGTGTAGGTTTATTTAAATACAAAGAAGTAAAAAAGTAATGATTTCTTAAAGTATTTATTTGGGAAAATCGATATAATAATGTTATAAAATTTAGAGTCTTGATTATATCCTTATAGGGAGGAGAATATGGAGAACCTTGGAACAGTGACACTAGAGAGCAAACGCCTAATATTGCGGCAATTTACCATTGAAGATGCACCTAAGATGTATAAAAACTGGGCTTCCAGTCCTAATGTAACGAAATATTTAACCTGGCCATATCATACAAGTGAGGAAATTAGTAAGCAAATTCTAGAATTATGGATTCCCCAGTACAGCAACTTAGACAACTATCAGTGGGCTATAGAACTAAAATCAATTAAAGAAGTAATCGGATCCATATCAGTTGTTGCCATTAAGCCTAGAATTAAGGCAGTTAGTATTGGCTATTGCATTGGTGAAAGCTGGTGGAATGAAGGCTATACCTCTGAAGCATTAAAAGAGATAATTCGGTTTTTATTTGAAGAAGTGAAAGTTAATAGGATAGAAGCTCGTCACTCGATAGATAACCCTAACTCAGGCCTAGTAATGGAAAAGTGTGGTATGTCTTATGAAGGAACAACAAGACAAGGTGATTTAAGCAATAATGGTTTGACAGATTGCAAATACTATGCAATTTTGATGTCAGATTATTGTAGATAAAGGATTACTTATATTTTCAATTTAAGGAGGCTAGTGTGAGAAAACAAAGATATATTACAGCATTTTCAGTAGTTTTACTATTATCAATTATCTTAATAGGATGTAGTAGTAAGGAAAAAGAGGTTGAACTAAAGCTTGGTAAATATATTAAAGAAGACACCGAATTATTAGCTATGTCTTATATCACAATAGAAGAGAATAATAAATTTACTTTTACTTGGGGTATAGTCATGTCATATTTGCCAGCAGGAACATACTCAATAGAAAAGGACAAATTAACACTTTATGTTAATGATGAAGAAACATATCTGTTTACAATAGATAATGACAAACTAATATTTGAAGATAGTAGCGTAGACCTCAGTGGAATTGTAGAAAAAGGTGAGGTTTATGTGCTTGATATTGAATAAAGGCAAAACCGGAAATATACTAGGTATAAATTAGTGTGTTTCCGGTTTTATCTCTTTGAATTAATTCTAATTTGATTTATAATATATATTGGACTTGCTTTTTTAGCACACTAAATTATATCTAATCAGAAATGGAGATCTAAATGAACAAAAAAGATATTTTAGAATTAAAAAGACGAATGAAAAAACCTGGGTGCACCTTTACGAAAATGAGTGGGTGTTATGTGACCGCAGATAAGGAAATACTTCTACATATAGATGAAACTTTTTTAAATCTTGAAGATGATGAATTTGACAAATATTTAGATATTGCTAAGAAGTCATTGTCAGGAACTCTAGGTAACAACCTACTTAAACTTGACTTTCCAATGGAGGAAGAGTTTGCTGGTGGTAAACAACAGATTCTAATGGGGCTTAGGGAAAGTAAACTAAAAAATGATGAACTCTTAGATACATACCTTAAGTTAATAATAGATAGCTATGATTATCCAGGGAATTACCTGATTCTGTTTTTTCATGACGTATATGATATTATTAAGAAAACTACAGATAATTTTAGTCTAGATGAGTCAGAAGAAGTATATGAGTATTTGATATGTGCTATTTGTCCTGTGGAACTTACGAAACCAGGGCTTGGTTACTTAGCTAATGAAAACAGGATAGGGCCACGAAACAGGGACTGGGTAGTAGGTCCTCCAGATACAAGCTTTTTATTCCCAGCATTTACAGATCGTAGTACAGACATACATTCTGTTTTGTTTTATACAAAGAATGCTAATGATCCTCATGTAGAGATTATAGAGTCGGTTTTAGGCTGTCCTTCAAAACCTACAGCCACTCAGCAGAAAAAGGCCTTTCAGTCAATAATAAAGAGTTCTGTTGGTGACACGGACCAGGAGAGTAGGGTTTTTGGTGATATTCAGGAAAGTCTAAGTATACTTATTGAAGAACAAGCAATTATATCAGATTCTAAAGATGAACCAGTGATTCTAACAAATGAATCTGTACGAGAAATTTTAACCAATAACAATTTACCTGAAGAAATATCAAATAAAATAGAAAAGGCTTATGAAGAAAACTTTACTGATGAACTTCCGGCAGCCCAGTATTTGATTGACAAAAAGGTGTTAGCTGAAAACGAAAAGAGAAAAGTAGAAAAGGTACTTATGGAAAAGGTTGAGCATTTACAAGAGCAGTTAGAAGAGGCTAAAAAGTATACGGCTGCAAGTCTTTCTGAAGATAGTATAGAAGAAAAATATGACGACCAAGAGGATAATAACAGGGATAATTCTATTATATTACGAGTAAAACCTGAGAAGGCAGTTCAGATTAAAGCAGAACTCATTAATGGGAAAAAATATGTTATTATACCAATAGATGATGATGAAGAAGTAAATGTGAATGGAATTACAGATTTAATATAAAGTTATTATAACTTATTAGAAAAAGATGAGTAAATTTTAGAAAAAGATGATCCAGGTTTTCCAGGTAAAGGGAGATATGGATCATTTTTGTTATTTGAAAAAACTTTAAATCATATAAAGCTCATACATAAAAAAATTCAAATTATATTGTTGACAATAAGATTTAATTTGTTATAATAATAACGTATTGATGATATTGAGAATCACTATCATTTGGTTAATTTATTCCTTTTATTAAAAAGAATAACAAATATCTCCACATAATTAATTATAAGGAAGTAACTTAGCTACCAATACATATACGTCAAATATCTAAAAATTCCAAATTATAAGAGGAGAGAACTTATGAGAATATCTAAGTTATTTAAATTAAGTGTCATTATTGCAGCATTTGCAATGATAGCAACAGCTTGTACTAATCCAGGTAAGGATATAAAAGCAGCTAAAACATCTAAAGGCTCAGCAGAATCTAGTGTTGAAAGTATAAAGGTAGCAGAGGAACCTACTATAGGAACAGCTAGAACAGTTGAGATTACTGATTTACATGGAAGTGTAACTATCCCTGTAAATCCTAAGAATGTAGTATCTTTAGATAACAGAACTTTTGAAACATTAGCAGATTGGGGTATTGAGTTAGCAGCAGTTCCAAAAGCTGTAATGCCTATTGATTTACCATATGTTTCTGATGAGTCAGTTTTAGATATTGGTAACCACCGTGAACCAAATCTTGAAATGATAGCTGCAGTAGATCCTGAACTAGTGATTATTGGACAAAGATTTGCTAACTACTATGATGAAATTAAAACATTAGTTCCAAATGCAGCTATAATTGATTTTAACTTTGATGTTTCTGAAGATTCAGCTACACCAGGAGAAAACTTAGTTAATGGACTAAAAGAATCTACTCTAGCTTTAGGATTAATATTTGATAAGAATGATGAGGCCAAAGAATTAGTTACTGATTTTGATAGGGCTATATTTGAAGCTAAAGAAGCATATAACATGACAGACACAATTATGAGTGTTGTTGTATCTGGTGGTAATATAGGTTTTTCAGCTCCACGTCATGGACGTGTTTGGGGACCTATGTATGATATTTTCGGATGGGTTCCAGCACTAGAAGTAAACAGTGCTTCATCTGATCACCAAGGAGATGATATTTCTGTTGAAGCTATTGCACAAAGTGACCCAGATTGGTTATTTGTTCTAGACAGAGATGCATCAGTATCATCTACAACAGATGGTGTTCCTGCTAATGATGTTATTGATAATTCACTTGCCCTTCAAAATGCGAAGGCAGTTTCTGAAAATAGAATACTTTATGCACCAAACGATACATACACAAATGAATCAATTCAAACATATTTAGAGCTATTTGACAATCTTGCAAACACTTTAGGAAAATAATATAAAGGGGTATAAATCTTGCCAAGAAATATAAACCGAAAGATGTCAGGGGCTGGGGATTCTCAGCCCCATCATCATAATAAAACTAATAATAGAATATGGACAAAATCTTTTGTGATAGCAGTAATAGCTGTAATTATACTGGGTATTATTTCTCTATCAACAGGAGTTTATGATATAAGAGGCCAAGAGGATGGAATGCAAATGTTCTTTATTACTCGTATTCCAAGGACACTTGCACTTATGCTTACTGGAGCTGCAATGTCTATGGCGGGTCTAGTAATGCAACTTATAACACAGAACCGATTAGTTGAGCCGACAACTACTGGGACTATTGAGTGGGCAGGGCTTGGACTTATGTTTGTTTATTTGGTATTTCCCGCACCAAGCTTAGTCCAAAGAATGACTGGAGCAATAATCTTTTCTTTTATAGGAACTATGGTCTTTTTTTCTTTTCTAAGAAGAATTAAGCTACGATCTTCACTAGTAGTACCGATTATTGGAATGATGCTTGGTGCAGTTATTTCCGCAGTTTCAACATTTATAGGCCTTACATTTCAGATGAGCCAGAATATTGAAACATGGTTTGTCGGATCATTTGCTTCTGTTCAAGTAGGAAGATATGAATACCTATGGCTAATTGTAATAGTAACTATCATAATCTTCATTTATGCAGACAAATTGACTTTAGCAGGACTAGGAGAAGATGTTACAACAAGTCTAGGCTTAAACTACAACAGAATTGTATTAATAGGTACGGCTCTTATTTCATTTGCAGTAGGAACTGTTGCTGCTGTTATTGGTAACTTACCCTTCTTGGGACTAATTGTACCTAATATAGTATCCATGTATAGAGGAGACAATTTAAGGGGTAACTTACCTTGGGTATGTGTTGTAGGAATAGGTACTATAACTCTAGCTGATATAATATCAAGAACTATAATAATGCCCTTTGAAGTTCCTGTTTCTCTTATACTAGGAACTGTAGGTTCTGTTGTGTTTATTAATATTTTACTAAGAAAGAGGAGGCCAAGATGCAAGACAAGATGCAAGAAGTAAATAGTAATAGAGCTAGTGTGGAAGTCACCTCATATTCTCAGAAAAATGATAGATCAGCCAAAGCATTTCGCTCACCAAAAGAACAAAAACGTTATTGGATTTTGTTGATAACTTTATTTGCCTTAGGTGCCCTTGCTTCCTACGGACTTTTAGTATATAACAACCCGGTTCCAGCTTCTTCACCTTCTTTTATACCAGTTGTAAGAAGAAGGATGGTAGCTCTAACTGCAATGATTATTGCTGCAGTTTGTCAGAGTTTATCCACTGTTACATTTCAATCCATAACAAGTAATAGGGTTATAACACCCTCCCTGTTAGGTTTTGAAGCCCTATATACAACAATCCATACAACAACAATCTTTTTCTTTGGAGCTGCTACTTTTATTACTTTTAGTGGAGTAGGAGCCTTTATATTTCAAGTTGTCCTTATGGTTATAATGTCCTTAATACTATATGGATGGTTGTTATCAGGAAAATACGGTAATCTACAACTTATGCTTTTAGTTGGAATTATGATGGGAACAGGTTTAAGATCAGTGTCATCTTTTATGAGAAGACTCCTTGCTCCATCTGAGTTTGACATATTACAGGCAAGAATGTTTGGTTCTGTAAACAATGCAGATTCTGAATCTTTTGCTATAGCAATACCAATCGTTTTAGTCACAGCAATAATTCTACTAGTTTACTCCAAGAAGTTAAATGTATTATCCCTTGGAAAAGACGTAGGTACAGCCTTAGGTTTTAATCATCAAAGGAATGTAATTTTTACTCTTATACTAGTTACTATTTTGATGTCAATTTCAACCGCTTTAGTTGGACCACTTACTTTTTACGGATTTTTAGTAGCAACACTAACTTATCAGGCAGCCCCAACTTATGACCATAAGTATGTATTTCCAATGGCTCTTGCTATAGGATTTTTAATAATAACAGTTGCTTATTTTGTTATGTATCATGTATTTAATGCCCAAGGTGTTGTTTCGGTTATTATAGAAATGTTTGGCGGAATAACATTTTTAATTGTACTTTTAAGGAAGGGATCATTATGATAAAAATTGAAAATGCTAGAAAAGCATATAGTAGTGAGGTTGAGATAGGACCTTTAAATATTACAATCCCAAAAGCGGGATTAACCTCTTTAATAGGACCAAATGGTGCTGGTAAATCTACAGCGCTTTTAATGATTGGAAGACTTCTAGACATGGATGAAGGCCAAATTAGTGTTGCAAATATGGATGTTTCTAGTTCTAATTCAGAAGACTTAGCCAAGGTACTTACTATATTAAGGCAAGAAAACCACTTTGTTACAAGACTTACAGTTAGACAATTAGCTGGTTTTGGACGTTTTCCTTACTCAAAGGGAAGGTTAACTTTAGAAGACGAAAAAATAATATCTAAATATATAGACTTCCTTGGCCTGACTGATTTGGAAAACAGATATTTAGACGAACTATCTGGTGGCCAAAGACAAAGGGCATATGTTGCTATGGTTTTATGTCAAGAGACTGAATATGTTCTTCTTGATGAACCTCTTAATAATCTTGATGTTGCAAGATCTGTTCAAATGATGGAGCACTTAAAGAGAGTTGCAGATGAGTTTGGAAGAACAATTCTTACAGTTATGCATGATATTAACTTTTCAGCAAAATATTCAGATAGAATATGCGCAATGAAATGTGGTCAAATTGCAGCCTTTGG
>CAZOSE010000056.1:5568-10589 GCA_964582385.1 uncultured Lachnospiraceae bacterium | reverse complement strand
AGCTAATTACATCCTTACTTCTTTTATTTACTTCTTTGGCTATTTCATATACTTTCATTTTTGCCATATTTACTACCTCCACTTTTTCAGTCTTTGATATTGTATAACATATCAGTTACATCAGTTATCTAGTTGCTTTCTTATCCCATCAGCCAGACCACAATCGATTAAACCTATAGTTGATCTCATATCCTTTCCTATAGCTTTACCTAAATCTTTCTTAGTTCCGAAAAAGTATAATGGCACATCATAATAATTACATTTGTTGGTAAACTTCTTTTTTGTATTATTTGAAGCATCTTCTGCTACTAAAACCAAAAATGATTGGCCAGCCTGTATTGCCTTTTCTGTAGCAAATTCACCACTTACTAGATTTCCACTTTTCATTGCTAATCCAATATAGGAAAATACTTTTCTCTCCTCATTGTCTTTGAGCCCGGTATTATTTTCTTCATTTGTCAATCGCCTTCAACTCCTTTGCTAATTCTTCATATACGTCTTCAGGAATTTTGTTTTTAAGGGATCGTTCTAAGCCTCTGCTTTTTCTAGCCTTTTCAAAACAATCTATTGAATTACACAAATAAGCACCTCGGCCATTTTGTTTGCCGCTAGTGTCCATTATTATATGATCTTCTGGGGTTTTAATTACTCTAATTAAATCTATTTTATTTTTCATTTCTCCACAGCCTACACATTGTCTTTGGGGAGTTTTTTTCTTCTTACTCATCATATTTTTAGCCTTCATCATAATGTGAATCGTCATCTGTCTCATTATAATCATATTCTAAGTCGTCATCTGTTTCATTATAATTGTATTCCAAGTCATCATCTGACTCATTATAATCGTATTCCGAATCATCATAGCTATAATCTAACTCTTCATCAGAGCCATCATAGTCGTATTCATCTTCATCGCTCTCAGATACAACATCTTCATAGGATTCATTAAAGTTATATTCATCTTCTGAATCATAGTCATTGTCAGTTGTTAGCTCATTAAGTTCTTCTTCAAACTTAGCAAACTCTTCTTCTCTATATTGGGTTTCACTTTTTATATCAATTCTATAACCTGTTAGTCTTGCAGCTAATCTTGCATTTTGTCCTTCTTTACCAATAGCTAGTGATAGTTGGTAATCTGGTACAACTACTTTTGCACTTCTTTCATATTCATTAGCAATTACAGAAACTACCTTTGCTGGACTTAGAGCATTTTCAATTAATACTCCTGGATCTTCACTCCAGTTTATAATATCAATCTTCTCGCCTTTTAGTTCATCAACAATAGTGTTTACTCTAGTACCACCGACACCAACGCAAGCCCCAACAGGATCTACATCTTTGTTGTTAGAATAAACCGCCATCTTAGTTCTTGAACCTGCTTCCCTAGCTATACTTTTAATTTCAACTGTCCCGTCACGAACTTCAGCAACTTCAGCTTCAAATAACCTTTTAACTAGTTCTGGATGAGTTCTTGATAAGATGATTCTAGGACCTTTTGTAGTGTTTTTAACTTCAAGAACATATAACTTTATTCTTTCATTGGGTTTGAAGTATTCACCTTTTACTTGTTCATTCTCGTTTAGCATTGCATCTACTTTACCTAGATTGACACTTATATTCTTTCCAACGTAGCGCTGTACAATACCTGTTACAATATCACGCTCTTTACTAAAATAGTGATCATATTGTATTTTTCTTTCTTCTTCTCTAATCTTTTGAACAACAACTTGTTTTGCTTTTTGAGCAGCAATTCTTCCAAAGTTTTTAGGAGTTACTTCAATATTAACAACCTCTCCAAGTTCAGTAGTAGGGAACTTCTCTTTTGCCTCAGTAATACTTATTTGTATACTAGGATCTTCAACCTCTTCTACAACTTCCCTTGCTGCATAAACAGCAATCGAACCCTTTTCTCTATCGATATTAACTCTAATATTATCTGTCCTGTCGAATTCATTTTTACAGGCTGCCAACAAAGAATTCTCTATTGTCTCTAAAAGCACTTCTTTACTGATATTCTTTTCTTTTTCTAGCATATCTAGTGCATCAATTAATTCTTCATTGTTGTTTTTCTTGTTTTTCATTTCCTTATATTATCCTCCTAAAATAGTTAAAAATCAAATGCTAAGCGAACTAACGCTATACTACTACGTGGTATTTCCATGGTTTGGCCTTCATAAATCTCTAGCTCTATCTTTTCATTATCGTAACTTAATAAAATTCCGGTAAATTCTTTTTGTTTATCTATTTGTTTGTATAATCTAACATCTATTTCTTTCCCAATACTTCTTGCAAAATCCTTTTCCTTTTTAAGTGGTCTTCCAAGACCTGGTGAACTTACTTCTAGAATATAAGCCTCTGATATAAAATCATCTTCATCTAGTAGGTCACTTAAGCCTCTACTAACAAGTTCACAGTCATTAATATTGATTCCACCTTCTTTATCTATATATACTCGAAGATAATTGCTTCCAGCTTCCTTAACATACTCAACATCAACAAGTTCAAAGTTGTTTTCTTCAGTAATTCCTAGTACTAACTTTTCTGTTTTTAATTCATATTGTTCTCTTTTTGACATATAATCGCTCCTTAATAATATTCTATAATTAGTTAACCTTGAAACTAGGTAATTTTAATATTTTTTATAATCTTATACTAAGCATATCTTATCCTAAGATTTATCTTGTCCTAATCCATATCTATACTCAGATTTATCTTATACAAAGATTGAGCGAAAATCGCTTGTTTTATAGGTTTGTATCGAAAAATTTGTTGGAAATTTGTACGAGATTATAAAAACAATTATGTTATTAAGATATAGTTTTAGATTAATAATTATGCACATAAATACAAAGAGTGGACTTTCGTCCACTCCTTCCGCGTCAGTAATCTTCCTTTCATATATTATATCACCTTTAATTCCATAAAGCAAGAGGTAAAATACCCACTATATCTCCTCCAATAAACAACTTATCTGCGATTAGCTAATTCCTTAACAATATCATCCCAGTCTAGCTGACATTCTGCCATTAATACCATCATATGATATAGAAAGTCTGCGATTTCATACTTAAGTTCTTCTGAATTTGGATTCTTAGCTGCTATAACAATTTCTGTAGCTTCTTCTCCACATTTTTTTAGTATTTTATCAATTCCCTTATCAAATAAATAGTTAGTATATGAACCTTCTTTAGGATTCTTTTTACGGTCAATAATTGTTTCATAATCCTCGGTTAGAATTTTATAGGGGTTTGTTTCTTTTAAGTTACTATGAATTAGGTCTGTATAGAAACAAGTTGGGCTACCAGTATGGCAAGCAACTCCAACTTGAGATACCTTTGCCAATATTGTATCCTTATCACAATCAATTTGTAATGACTTTAGATACTGGTAATGGCCTGATGTTTCCCCCTTAACCCACAATTCGTTTCTACTTCTACTAAAATATGTCATCTTACCTGTTTCAACGGTCTGCTTGTATGCCTCTTTATTCATAAATGCCAACATTAGAACTTCACTTGACCGGTAGTCCTGAACTACAACAGGAATAAGACCGTCATTATTTAAGCGAAATTCACTAAAGGCAATTTTACTCTCATAAGTATTTACAATAAGGCCTTTTTCTTTTAAATATAATTTAGCTTTCAAAATTTCTTTGTCAACAAAAAAGTTAGTTGATACACCAACAACATTTTTATGATGGATCAAATCATATAAGTCATTGTTTTTTAAGCTATCTTTTATAATAACCGGAAGTTCTGATTCTCCAACTGCTTTTACAAAAGACTTTGTAACTTTGGTATGTTTTAATAACAAAGCACTTATTCCCATTCCTTTTATATTCTTGATAAAGTCCTTGTCGTAAACTTCTTTATAGTCTTCTACTTCAAGAATTAGCTTATCATAGCCAAAGCGTTCTGCAGCTTCCTTAATAACATCAGTATTGTGGCATATGTCCTTTTTAATCACTACATGTTTGGCGCCTGTGTAAAAAGCTTTTTTAATGTCTTCAAAATTCCTAACATAAACGCCAATATTAACTGGTATATCAATTTGTTTTACTAAAGCTCTTACTGTATTTAGAAATTCATCAATTGATTTATCATCAAATGAATAATTATACAAAAACAATTCATCGGCACCAATGTTATCGTATCTTGTGCCCTCTTTTATAATATTATCTGTTACTTCATTTTCACAGTTTATATACGGGATTATTTTTTTGTACATTGTAAAGCCCCCTTTTATCATATGGTTCCTTTTGTAGATAATACATCGCTGATGCGCTCATCATAAGTTATTGCTTGATCTAATGCTTTTGCAAATGCTTTAAATACACATTCAATAATATGGTGATTGTTGCTTCCATGAATTAATTTTATGTGTAGATTCATACCTGCTGAATAGGAAATTGCATAGAAAAACTCTTTTACCATCTCAGCATCTAAATCACCAACTTTTAAAGCAGTTAAGGGAACATCAAAAACCAAATAAGGACGGCCAGACAAGTCTAGGGAACAAAGAACTAGGGCTTCATCCATAGGAAGGATGGCACTACCATATCTTCTAATTCCTTTTTTATCACCAATTGCTTCTTTTATAGCTTGTCCAAGTACAATTCCCGTATCTTCAACAGTATGGTGACTATCTACTTCCAAATCACCATCCACATTAAGTTCCATGTGAGTGAAGCTGTGTTTTGCCAAGCTGTTAAGCATATGGTCAAAAAAACCAATGCCTGTATTAATTACAGATTCTTTATTATTATCCAAATTAAGTAGTAGATCTATATTCGTTTCATTTGTAGTTCTTTTTATCTTAGCTTTTCTTTCCATAAGTCCTCCTAATTATTCTTTATCTTCAAATCTAACTGATATGGAGTTAGCATGAGCAGTTAAACCCTCGGCATTAGCAAACTTAACAATATCTTTGTAAACGGCTTCTAGTGATTCCTTAGAATATGAGATTATACTAGATTTCTTAATAAAGTCATCAACACTAAGGGGTGAGAAAAACCTAGCTGT
>CAZOSE010000056.1:0-5526 GCA_964582385.1 uncultured Lachnospiraceae bacterium | reverse complement strand
AGGTAGTACATGGTTTGGTCCAGCAAAATAATCTCCTAAAGGTTCACTACTGTATGGACCTAAGAAGATTGCTCCAGCATTCTTAATCTTAGTCATTATAAGATATGGATCCTCTGTCATTATTTCTAAGTGTTCAGATGCAATCTCGTTGGCTGTATCAATAGCATCATCCATAGAATCAGCAATTAGAATATAACCATAGTTATCTAGGGATTTTCTCATAATTTCACTTCTTGTAAGTTTACTAAGGAATATATCCACCTCTTTAGAGACTTCCTGGGCAAGCTTACTACATGTTGTTATCAAAATAGATGATGCTAGTTCATCGTGTTCTGCTTGTGATAACAAATCTGCTGCAACGAATTTTGGATTAGCCTTATCATCTGCGATAATTAAGATTTCACTAGGTCCTGCTATTGAATCTATACTTACATGACCAAATACCGACTTCTTAGCAAGAGCCACATAAATATTGCCTGGGCCTACTATTTTATCGACTTTAGGAATGCTACTTGTTCCAAAGGCTAAGGCTCCAATTGCCTGGGCTCCACCAACTTTATATATTTCATCTACACCAGCTTCATTTGCTGCAACTAAAGTTCCTTCATATACCTTACCATCAGGTCCTGGCGGTGTTACCATAACAATTTTTGAACATCCAGCTACTTTTGCAGGGATTACATTCATTAGTACAGAAGAAGGATAGGCAGCTTTACCCCCTGGTACATAAACTCCAACATTCTCTATAGGAGTAACTCTTTGACCTAATAAGATTCCATTGTCTTTAGTTTCAAACCAACTCTGCTGTATCTGTCTAGAGTGGAACTCCTTAATGTTGCCAATAGACTTTCTTATTACATCAACAATTTCACCATCAATTTTAGTGTATGCTTCTTTTATTTCTTCCTTTGTAACTTTAATATTACTAGTATTAATATCTGCATTGTCAAACTTGGCTGTATATTCAAAGACTGCCTCATCTTGTCTTAGCTTAACATCATCTAATATTTTGTTTACATCAGCTTGGTAGTTGTCATATTGATTTGGACTTCTTTTTAATAAGTTACTTTGAATATCCTTTTTAGAGTTAGCATCTAGCTTAACTATTCTCATAGAATACACCTGTCTTTCTTATGAATTATTCGATTGTATAAGATCTCTAACAGCATCAATAATATGGGAAATACGTTCATGTTCCATCTTCATACTAACTTGATTAACTACCATTCTTGCTGATAAATCACAAATATCTTCAAGGACTACAAGACCGTTTTCTCTAAGGGTTGAGCCGGTTTCTACAATATCTACAATTACTTCAGATAAGCCAACTAAGGGGGCTAATTCTACAGAACCATTGAGTTTAATAATCTCTACAGTCTGACCTTTTCTATTATAAAAATAATCTTTTGCTATATGTGGATATTTTGTTGCCACTCTGATTAGTTCTCCATGACTAAGAAGATTCAGTGCCTTTTTGGGTCCTGCAACACACATTTTGCATTTACCTAGCCCAAGGTCTATAACTTCGTATAATTTACGACCTTCTTCAAGAATTGTATCTTTACCTGCTACACCAATGTCAGCAGCCCCATATTCAACAAATGTAGGTACATCTGCCGCCTTTGCTAAGAAGACTTTTAGCTTTTTTTCCTCATTAGTAAAAATAAGCTTTCTAGTTTTAGGGTCTTTCATTTCTTTAAACACTATTCCTATATCTTCTAATAGAGCTAATGTCTGATTTGCTAATCTACCTTTTGGAAGTGCAATAGTTAAGTATCTCATTATTTATCATCTCCTAACATCAAGTCATTTATATTTACTTGGGTGTTAGTACCTTTATCAACATCATAAATTTTTACTATATTAGGAGTACCAAAATAAAGTATTCCTCCTATATTCATTCGTTTACCATAAGAAATATAATCTTCTAGGGAGTATCTATCATCTTTTTTAAGTAGTTCTATATCTACCTTAGTAGACCTAAAATATTTTGCCAGATTAATTCCTTGTTTTAGTAAATCACCTTCATAGAGCAACAAGGTATTCTTATCTAGAGATAATTCTAGTTTTTGTCTAGAAAGGGCAAGGATTAATTCATCAACCATAATTGCAGTTCCTACTGCTGGTGCATTCTTACCAAATTGTCCTACTAAATTGTCATACCTTCCACCGTTGGCGATAGTGTCTCCTGTACCATAGGTATAGGCTTTAAATATAATTCCCGTATAGTAATTATATTTACTAAGCATTCCAAGGTCGAATGTAATATATTTTTCTAGTCCATATATTTTCAAAATTTCATAGAGTTGTTCCAAATGGCTTATTGCATTTAGGGAACTTTCATTGTTTGTTAGCCCTTTTGCCTTGGTTAGAACGTCAAGGCTTCCAAACAATTCTGATATATTAGTAAATACTTCTTTAAGGTCAGTGCTTATATCTTTCTTAGCAATTAAACTCTCTACCCCAAAAATATTCTTTTCTTCTATTAAATCTCTAAGTTCGCTTTCTTCTTCATCATTAAAGCCTGCTTCTTCTAGTAATCCTTTAAAAAAGTCAGCATGACCAATCTCTACTTGAAACTCCTTAAGGCCTGATGCAAGTAGGGCTTCAATAGTAATTGCAAGGATTTCTCCTTCACCTTCTATGCTTCCATCATTAATTAACTCAGCACCTATTTGTGTGGTTTCTTTTAACTTACCTTGATAGCTAGTACTGTTTATGAATGTGCTTCCTAAGTAACATAGACGAATTGGCATCTTCTCATCTTTAAAGTACTTGGCGATACATCTTGCAATTGAAGGTGTAATATCTGGTCTTAAAACCAGTGTATCTCCTTCTCTATCTACAAACTTATACATATCTCTTGATGAAACACTTCCTCGTTCTTTACTGAAAATGTCTTCAAATTCAAAAGTTGGAGTTTGTATGTCATTAAAACCATGACTTTTTATAACCTTATGAAGACTTCTTTGTAGCTGCATCTTTCTTTCGCATTCGGAATTATATATGTCTCTAACACCTTCAGGTGTATGTAACAACTTACTTGACATGTTTTTCTCCTTTACTTTAGTTTGCTAATGTGATAATTCGCTAACATATTAACATTTTTTTATTAATAAAGCAAGACCTTTTTATGTAAGACTTTAACTCTATTAGTTGCACACTGCCGGTTGGATCCCTTTAACTCCTACTACATATATCTAAATTTAGGATTTCTAAGTAATGAATATAAAGAGAGTTCTTACAAGGTATCTCATATTCGGGATCTAATTCATCGAAACGAAAGCTCTTTCTTCCACCATCTTCACTTCTTTGCCTAAATTTTAATAACTTTTCTAAGGTTAAATAATAATAATAGTCTCTTTTAGTATAGTATATTAAAAGAAATGATATCCCACCTTGCTCTTCAAATTCTTTCATAAATTCCACTTGATGATCATGGATGTTTTGCAATGCAAAAGTATCACTTGCACATTCTTTTACATCAAAACATACTGGGTTTCCTTGTACTACTCCTATATAGTCAACAGTACTTTTCTTTTCAAAGTAAGCTAGTGTTATATGTCTTTTTTCCTTGTCTATTTTTATTGGGGTAATAGGGGTTGGAACCTTCTGAATTAAGGCTAGATTATGTTCTTTATATTTGTCATTTGTTATATTAACTATTTCTTCTAAAGAAGACCCTCTTAGTCCCCTTGAGTTCCAATATGCCATAAAAACTTCCTTCCTTTGTTACTTTCATATCTCTAGTGTTACTTTTACATATCTAAAATAAGTCCCTTTGTATCTTAGCAAAGTCACTAGGCGGCTCTGCCTCAAAGGTTTTGCCTGATAGATATTCAAGTTCACCTTCTATTTTAGGTAAGATTAATTGCCATGAGTGGAGTAGCTGGTGGCTTAACTTGTACTTATTCTTGAAGCTATCATTGGTTTTCCTGTTACCGTATTTGTAATCACCTAAAACAGGACTGCCTATACTAGCTAAAAAAGCTCTAATCTGATGAGTCCTACCTGTTATAAGCTTAACTTTAACTAAGGTAAATTCCTCTCCTTGTGCGAGGGGTTCATATTCCATACTAAACTCATCACTTTTATCTACTTTGTAAGTTGTAACAGAAACCTTGTTATTACTTTCATCTTTAGTAATATATCCAGTTGCTTTATTTTTTTCTTTTATTTCACCAGATGCAATAGTTAAATAGTATTTGCCTAAGTCTCTACTTCTAAATAATTCAGAAATAGTTTGTAGGCCTACTAGGGTTTTTCCTGCAATGATTAAACCTGAGGTGTTACGGTCTAGCCGGTTACATATAGCTGGTTTAAAGGTTTGTAAGTCTTGCTTATCTACTTCATTACTTGTTAGTAGGTAGGAAATTATTTGTTCATTAAGGGATATATCACTAGCTTTAGCCTTTTGAGACAATAGACCCACTGGCTTATTAGCCACTAAAATATTCTTATCCTCATAAACTATTTGAAAGTCATGTTCTACTACTAAGGCCTCTACTTCTTCTGTGAATTTAGCTATAGTTTCATCAGATAAGAATAGTTTTATTTCATCACCAGTTGTAATTATTTCCGAACCTTTTGCCTTCTTACCATTTAAGGTAATGTTTTTCTTTCTTAACATCTTATATATGAAACTTTTAGGAGCCTTGTTTAAATATTTCAATAAAAGTTTATCTAATCTTTGCCCTGCTTGGTTATCATTAACTATAAAATACTGCATCTTGCCTCCATATAATTTAAGACTTTAACATTCCAAGTTCATTATCAGTTAGGTGCCTATAGCTACCTAACTCTAGTGTTTCATCTAGTTTCAAACTGGCCATACTTATTCTTTTTAGATAATCAACCCTCATACCAACTGCTTCAAACATTCTCTTTACTTGGTGAAACTTGCCTTCATATATACTTATATAAACTTTGGAAAGCTCTCCTGATTCTATAATTTCAAGTTGTGCAGGAAGTGCGGTAAAGTCCTCATCAATTCTAAGTCCTTTTACAAATTCTATAACTTCCTTATTAGTTATTTTACCTTCCACTACCGCATAGTAGGTTTTCTTAACCCTTTTCCTAGGAGATAAAAGGTCATGGGCTAACTTGCCATCATTAGTAATAAGTAGTAAGCCTTCTGTGTCTTTATCCAATCTTCCCACTGGAAACAAGTTCTTTTGATACTTCTTATCAATTAAGTCAATAACTGTCTTGTGGATATTATCTTTTGTTGCGGATACAACTCCTTGGGGCTTGTTTAACATAAGATAAATATATTGCTTATACTCTAATTCTTTTTGATCAAAATATACCTTATCTTTGTCAAGGTTTACTTTATAGCCAACATCTTTGATTATCTGATTATCTATCTTTACTAGTCCTTTTTTTATATGTTTTTTTACTTCACTTCTACTACCAATAGACAAGTTTGCAAGATATTTATCTAAACGAATTAATTTAGCCATGATATTCCTTTCCAATTACATAAGAAAAATCTTTATATAATCTTTTATACCAAACCCTATTTAT
>CAZOSE010000055.1:3055-10970 GCA_964582385.1 uncultured Lachnospiraceae bacterium | reverse complement strand
ATCTACTAAACCATAACTTAAATCTGTTAGTAAATATCCAACTAGTGAAATCACAATATAAAACATTTGAATTGCCAGCGCTACATTATAGTCCTGGTTATTCAATGCATCTATATAAAACTTACCCATACCATGCCATCCAAACATAGTCTCAACAACTAAAGAACCCGAAAAAATACTAAGCATCCATCCTATTACAAGAGTTATAACAGGAAGTAAAGCATTTCTCCATGCATGGGAGTAAATTACAACTCTCTCTTTTAAACCTTTAGCTCTTGCAGTTTTAACATAATCCATATGTAGGGCATCTGTCATAGCTGCTCTTACATACCTTGTCATGCCGCCAAGAGATCCTATAGTCATAACCCCTAGTGGTAATATCATATGACTTATCTTGTCGAGAAAAAACTCCGCTTCAGTTCCTTGGAAGTTAGGTGTACTCATACCACTAACAGGAAACCAACGAAGGGTAACTGCAAAGAAAAATATAAATAACAAACAAATAATAAATACTGGTAAACTATATCCAATTATAGTTAATACTTGAACAACCTTATCAAAGGTTGAATTCCGTTTAACTGCTGTCTTAATTCCCAAAGGAATTGTTATGCCAAGGGCAAGTATTATTGCAAAAATATTAATAAAAACCGTGTTTTTTAGTGGTTGTTTTACAACATCAAGTACAGGACGTCTATAAATAAAGGAGTCACCAAATTCCCCTGTTAGGATACCACCTATCCATTTTCCATATCTTATTAATATGGGATCGTCTAGTCCCATTTCTTCCCTAAGTTTTTCATAACGAATTTGATATTCTTCTGGTTCTAGTTCCTGCTTTAGAGGTTCTAATTGACTTCTTGCTGGATCACCAGGAATTCTGTTATACAGGAAAAACAAAACGAAAGACATTAAAAAGAAGACGAATATCATATATAATATTCTCTTAACTACGTATTTCCACATCTTGAATCCTCTCCATCTTTATTGTATTGACGGTGTATTGTACCGACTTTTGATATATAAATATGAATATAAATACTTTTTCTATTATACACTAAATAGTCTCATTTTCCAATATGTAATTTGAAACCATTTTTTAGTTTTTACAATTAGTTATACATTTAAAAAGCTATCTTATTAGCATTAAACCATTAAGAAATAGGGTATTTTATCAATACCCTATTTCAATGTAATAACTATATTAAATTAAAATTACTATCACCGTACAACCTCAATAAAGTTTAGTTTAAGTTTCATCTTTATCTTTTGTGTCTATAGTAACTATCATTAATACATTTAAAAATTAGTGGCCTTTAACATTTGCATAAAGAACAACATCAACTAGCTCAACGATATCATTAACTTCCCAGTTTTCAATTTTTTCATTATAGAAATCGTGGTATTCGTTTGAGTATAGTGGTACGTCTGGAAGTAATTCATTCCATTTTACTATAAAGTCTACGAATCTTGATTTGAATTCATCTTGATTTGTAGGATCTACTAGTACCATATCTGCTGCTAATTTTGCTAAGTCTTCATCAAGAATAAAGTTAGTGTTAGTTCCTTGTGCAATTAAAGCAGGATCAGTTGTATAAGTATTAGTTAGGTCATATCTTGGTGTATAACCAGAAGCTAAGTTGAACATATGGAATGTAGGAACTCCATATTTTGCATCTTCTGAGTCATCACGGTATACCCAGTTAAGTAACTCTGGAAATGACATAATAGTTTGGTTGATTTGCATACCAGCTGCTGCAACATCTTCGTTTTCTTGAAGCATAACTACTAGCAATTCAGAAACAGCATTGTTTTCTGATGCTGCCCATTCAATAACTAGAGGCATGTAAGTACCGTCTTCTAATTTCTTATGACGAATTCCTTCTGTATAGTCATTACCTTCTGCGTCATATACCCAGCCGCCTTCTTCAAGTAATGCTACTGCAGACTCTAAACTGTAAGCATATTGATTCAATTCTGCGTTAAGTTCAGCTCTTGTCTCTTGGTAGAACCACATTGCTTCACCGTAAGGGCCATTAACAACAGAACCAAAACCGCCTGTAAATGTTTTAGCAAATTCATTTCTATCTAATAGGTGACCAATTGCTTGACGAACTTCAACAAATTGTGTTGGACCTTCATCAGCAACAAATTGAAGTTTACCATAACCAGCACGTGGATATGATGTAAATGAGAATCCGCCTTCGTCTACTAAATCAAGACCAGCATTAATTTCATCTCCAGCACCCATTGCTGTTAATACGTCAACAGAACCAGTATTTAGTTCGTCTATTGCAGTTGCTTGTTCAACTTTTTTAACAATTACAGTTTGTATAGATGGTTTTTGACCTTGGTAGTCACCTGCATAGTTTTCGTTGATTTCTAAAACAGCATTCTTAGCTGCTTCATCATAGCTCTTTAAGTAATAAGGGCCAGTTGCAGGACGATCAACTTCTCTTCTTGCTTCGTTAAATCTTTCTTCAAAAGCTTCTAAAGTAAAGTTTTCTGAGAAATATACACCTTCGCCATCATCTTTAATCTCAACAGTATCATCTGTCCAGAAAGAAAGTTTTGTAGGTGATGCACTTGCCATAGCTAATTCATAGAAATATGGAATATAGCGTTCAGCAATTGTAACAGAGTATGTCATTTCATCTTCAGCATCAAGGTTTACACCTTTAAATACGTTAGACTCACCCTTAGCAAATTCACTCCAGCCTTCAAAGTATTGACCGTATGTATTAGATGCACCAGAATCTCCAACTACTTTAGATGACCAAAAAGCGATTGATGCAACATAATCTTTAGCTGTAATTGGTGTTCCGTCATTATATACTAAACCTTCGTTAATAGTCCATGTATATGTTCTAGTACCATCATCATTATCAGTTACTTCATGGCTAGCTACAACTGTTGGATCTATAATGTACTCACCATCAAATGTAACTGCTACAGTACTAAGTCCTGTGATAAAGTTATAAACATCATAGTCAGCAGCGTTGTTCTGCCAATATGGAATCCAGTCTCCTGATAGTTCTGTAGTATTACCAACTGTAACCTGGTTTTGGTAATCAACTACCTCGTCTGTTTCGTCTGGTTCGTCTGTTCCTTCAGTTGCTTCTGTCTTAGATTCAGTTGGTTGAGTTTCGTCAACAACGCCTGTGTCATCTTTTTTACCACAAGCTACGATAGCGAACATAGCAACAACTAAAAGAATTGCAAATAATCTTTTTTTCATAAATTCTACCTCCCGTTTTTTTTATAAATATAAAATCATATTAGAAATGACTCTTAATAGTATTATTGGCTTAGTTACAGTCAGTACTATCTAAAAGTCACCCAACATTACATTTTATATATATATAATAATTAATCTAAATAGAATACAAACTTTGTCGATAAGTTAATAGTTTAAGGCGTGCTCGCATTAATGCTTTATCGGATTGAAGTATTGTTCTATTAGACTTAAGAGTATTATATTGGTCTTCTATTTGTTTGTCAAGAAAAAATTCACTTTACTTTTAAAATCTATGATTCAATCTAATAAATTCACTTAACTTTTAAAATCCTTGTTGATTAATTTTCTAATTTGATTTATTCTAGGTATTATGATAGAATAATTTATTGGAATTACATTTTTGTTTATTTTTATTATTGAACAAATTTAATATAACAAATTAGTATATTGATTAATACTTATATTAGTTAATATATAACCAAGGAGGCAATATTTATGAGTGATAAAGTAATTTTAAAATTCAAAACAAGGCAATCAAGATCTAAGGGTCCAAACAAGGCTCTAAGAAACGAAGGTTACTTACTAGGTAATATCGTTGAAAAGGGTAAAGATTCAATCGCAGTGGCACTTAAGAGGGATGAATTTAGACGTTCATTAAATACTAATGGAAGAAACGCTATTTACACATTACAAGATGAAGACAACAATTCCTATATGGCTATGGTTAGAGATATCCAACTAAAACCAGTATTAAACGAATATCATCATATAGACTTCCAAGTAGTTTCTCTTACTGAAGAAATTACTGTTGATGTTCTAATTAATATCCTAGGTCAAGATTCTGTTGCAGCAAAAGGATTCATTATAAACAGAAACTACGATACAATCCCAGTAACAGGATTCCCACAAAATATACCAGATGTAATTGATATAGACGTATCTGGCTTTGGATTAGATGACTCTATTACAATGGCTGACGTAAAGTTAGACAAAGTAAAATCAGAACTAGAAGAAGACGAACTAATCATATCAATTAGTGAACCTAGAGTTGTAGAAGAGGACGAAGATGAAGAAGATGCTGGTATCGAACCTGCATTAGTAGAATCCGATTCAGAAGAAGAATAATATACTTTTCAATTCTGCAATTATTCTGCAATATAAGATAAAAGAGCAAAATAGGCTTTAAAAGTCAAAAACTTTTAAAACCTATTTTGCTCTTTTTCATGTTTATTCTATGAGATACTTCCTTATAAGTCATTTGCTTAGTAACGAATTAATTAAACGCCCATATAATAATCTATAGCAAAAAGCAGGAGGGACTTATATGGGTGAGCGTTTAATAATTGATAATATAAGCTTTAGCTACCACAATTTAGAAGGTGAAACTTTAGCAATAAAAGACCTGTCTTTTAAGGTTGCTGAATCCGAATTTGTTGCAATCGTTGGACCAAGCGGTTGTGGAAAGTCAACTCTCCTATCTCTTATAGCAGGCTTAATAAAACCAAACTCTGGTAGCATATATATAAATGATAGACCACAAACTTCAGATAATATAACATTATGTGATTATAAAGTTAAGGGTAATAATAGTATAAGCTCTAATAAGAATAAAATTCCAGGTAAAAAAATCGGTTACATGCTACAAACCGACCAACTACTTGAATGGAGAACAACTTTAGAAAATGTAACCCTTGGCCTTGAAATTCATGATAATTTAACAGATGAAAACTATGAGATTATAGATCAAATGTTAAATACTTATGGACTTAGCTCATTTAGAAATGCAAAACCATCAGAACTATCTGGCGGTATGAGGCAAAGGGTTGCCTTAATACGCACACTAGTTTTACAACCAGACATTTTACTACTTGATGAACCTTTTTCAGCACTTGACTACCAAACAAGATTAGAAGTTGCAGATGACATATGGACAATAATACGAAAAGAAAAAAAGACAGCAATTCTTGTAACTCATGACATTTCAGAAGCAGTGTCAATGGCAGATAGAGTAATCGTACTAACTAGTAGACCAGCAAAAACAAAGAAAATTGTAGATATAAAATTAACAATAGACGACAAAACACCTTTTCGTGCAAGGAGCGCTCCTGAGTTTAAAGATTATTTCAATTTAATATGGAAGGAGCTTGAGCACTTAAATGAATAAACAAGAAAACAAATCCACTTATATGTTACAAATAAATAATCCAACCACATCAAAAGCTCATAAATTATATTTATTGAGACGTTATAAAAAACTTAAAACAGTACGCTTTTTACAGTTACTAATTATTATAAGTTTTGTAGGACTTTGGGAAGTTGCAAGTTTTTACAAGATCATAGATTCATTTATTTTTAGTAGCCCTTCTAGGTTTATAAAAACTTTTTTAAACATGTCTATGGACGGTAGCATTTTATACCACACTGGAATAACCTTAGCAGAAACCTTCTTAAGTTTTGCAATAGTCGTTGTGTTTGGAATCCTAATCGCTGTACTTCTTTGGTGGAACGATAGTGTTGCAAAGGTGGTAGAGCCTTATTTAGTTGTTTTAAATAGTTTACCAAAATCAGCCTTAGCCCCAGTCTTTATTGTCTGGTTAGGTAATAATATGAAAACAATAATTGTCTGTGCAGTATCAGTTGCAATATTTGGCAATATAATAAACCTATTTACAGCTTTTCAATCAGTTGAGCAAGGTAAGATAAAGTTAATTAGAACCCTAGGGGGTAACAAAAAAGATATTCTCTTAAAAGTCGTTTTACCAAGTAATATCCCAGTTATAATTAGTAATATGAAAGTAAATATCGGTGCATCCCTTGTTGGAGTAATAATCGGGGAATTCTTAGCCGCAAAAGCCGGCTTAGGTTATTTGATAATATATGGTAGCCAGGTTTTTCAGCTAGATTTGGTGATTCTGAGTGTGGTTATTCTATCTATAGTCGCTACAGGATTATATCAACTTCTTTATTTATTTGAGAGGAAATACACTTAATATCTTTATAGTAAAACCCATACAAAAAACTCTCGAGGAATTTTCCCATCTTCGAGAGTTTTTTATTTGTTTGTTTTTTATTATTTATGAAAACTGAGCTTTATAAAGCTGGGCATAGGCACCTTCTTTTTTCATAAGCTCATTATGAGTACCTTGTTCTTTTACTCGTCCATCTTGTATTAGCAAAATATTATCTGCATTTTGTATGGTTGAAAGACGGTGAGCAATTACAAATGAGGTTCTACCTTCAATCAATTTGTTCATAGCATCCTGGATAGCAATTTCTGTACGACTATCTACATTGGATGTTGCCTCGTCAAGAATAAGCATAGGAGCATCTAGTAGCATTGCCCTGGCTATTGTTAATAATTGCTTTTGTCCCTGAGATAAGTTTGATGCATCGTCATCAATAATAGAATCATAAGCATCTGGTTGGGATTCTATGAATTCATCAATATGGGCCGCTTTCGCAACTTTCTTAATTTCTTCTAGGCTTGCCTCTGGTCTACCATAAGCAATATTTTCTCTTATAGTCCCCTGAAACAGCCATGTATCTTGTAAAACCATTGCAAATGATTGCCTTAAACTTTTTCTCGAAATATCTAAGGATGAGTGTCCATCTATTACAATTTGTCCTTCTTGGGGATCGTAAAAACGCATTAATAGATTAATTATGGTTGTTTTTCCCGCACCTGTTGGACCAACTATAGCAGTTAAACTCCCTGGCTTTACCTTTAAACTAAAGTCTTTAATAATCGGGATCCCCTCTATATATGAAAAACTTACGTTCTTAAACTCGACAACCCCTTTTACTTCATTAAGTACATGGGCCTCTGATTTATCAGCCTTTTCAGAAGGTTGTTCTAGAAGATTAAATACACGGTTAGCCGCTGATAAAGCTGATTGTAATTCTGCAAATATAGCTGCAATCTCATTTATAGGGCCTGAAAATCTTCTTGAATACAAAATAAATGATGCAAGAAATCCAATCGTAAAATTACCTTGTAAGAACAATAAGGCTCCAAACATTGCCACAAGGGCTAATGATAAATTGGTTATCAATGTCACTGATGGACCGTTGAATGAACCTTGATAATCTGCTTTATAATAAGCATCTATACTATCTTCGTTTCTTACACGAAATTGTTCTGAGAAATATTCTTCTTTTTCATAGGCTTGTATAGTTTTTTGTCCAATTAGGATTTCCTCTACATAGCCGTTTAGTTCTCCTAACTTTTTAGACCTAGCTGAAAACAAGGGTCTAGTTTTCTTCATACGATAAACTGTAAAAACAGTTGTAATAGGTACTAGTATAAGAAATAACAGGGATAACTCTACTGATATACTAAACATCATTATTAGTGCACCAACAACAGTTATAAGTGAAGCCGAAATTTGAACAACGTCATGGGTTAGTGTCTGGTTAACCACATCTAAGTCATAAGAAATACGTGAAACCAAATCTCCCGCTTGATGGGTATCTATATAAGATAAGGGTAGGTCAACAATTTTATCAAAAGTATCCTGTCTCATACTTACAATTACTCGCTGGGATATACGCACCACAATTCGCACCATTACATAGTTTAAAACTGCGGAAGCTACATAAACTCCTAGCATCAGTAAGGCCTTATTAATTGTTGTATCAATATCTACATTAGCTTGACCACCACTCATTGCATCTATTGCT
>CAZOSE010000055.1:1948-3045 GCA_964582385.1 uncultured Lachnospiraceae bacterium | reverse complement strand
CTTCACCACTTAGGCGGGGTCCCCAAAGGGCTAAAACATTGCCTGCAAATACAAATATAAAAGCAAGGCTAAACATTGGCCATTCGGGTTTTAAATAAGCCAGCAATCCAGATAAAATTTTTCTATAATTTCTAGGCTTTGCATTTTTGTCTTTTGTTTCAATATTATCTGTCATAAGCTACTACCTCCTTACCATCCAAAACATCCTTGTCAGTCTCTCCAAGTTGCATGTTAGCGATTTCTCTGTAAGGTTCGCAAGTTTCTAGTAGCTCTTTATGGTTACCTATTGCTAGCATTTTCCCTGACTGTAATATCATAATTTGCTCTGCATGACTTACCGAACTAACACGTTGCGCAATGACAAATGAAGTTGTGTCACGAAAATGTTCTTTCATAGCCTGACGTAGATTAGCATCTGTCTTAAAATCTAGAGCACTAGAAGAATCATCTAGAATTAGTATTTCTGGTTTTGAAGCTAAAGCCCTGCTTAATAATAGCCTTTGTTTTTGACCTCCAGATAGGTTTACACCTTTTGAAGCTAGTTCAAAGGATAGGCCTCCTTCTTTTTCTTCTAAGAACTCTCTTGCTTGAGCATAATTAGTTGCTTTTAGTAATTCTTCATTAGATAAGTGTCTTCCAAAGTCAATATTTTCTTTAACACTTGCCCTATAAAGGAAGTCATTTTGAAATACACTACCAAACATTTTATTAAGTTCAGACCGTCTTAACTTCTTTATATTAATTCCACGAATTAGAATTTCACCTTCGTTAACATCGTATTGTCTAAGTAATAGTCTAATAATTGTACTTTTTCCAGAGCCAGTAGGTCCCATGATTCCCAAGGTTTCCCCTGGATATAGCTTAAAGCTAATATTGGACACATTATCTACTTTGTCTAGGTAACTAAAACTAACATTTTTAAATTCTACTTCTGCTACATTTTTATCTGACTTAGGTAATTTCACTGCTTCTTCAATTACCTGATTATCGTCAATAGGCATTGTTAGGACTTCATCTATTCGTGCCGAGGAAGCCATAGCCCTATTATAAATATTAAACATACGATTAAGGCCCATTAAAGAGTTAGTTATCATAAT
>CAZOSE010000055.1:0-1938 GCA_964582385.1 uncultured Lachnospiraceae bacterium | reverse complement strand
GTGAATATATTAATTATTTGATGGATGATGATATTTTTGCTCATAATAAAATAGGATAAAAACGCCATAATTGTTCCTGTCTGCATTAATCCTTCATTGGCTAAGAATGCTCCCAGGATAATAACAGCTGCTAGTCCTGAAAAAAGAATAATGTTTACCACTGGAGACATTATAGCCATTTGATCTGTGGCTTTAATTTCAGCTTCTGCAACAGCTTTGTTTGATTCTAAATATCTATCCTTTTCATACTCTGTTTTATCAAGTGCTTTAGATACCCTGATACCCCTAATATTTTCCCTAATAACTTGAACCATATCATCTAATCTTTTTTGTACATTTCTAAACAAGGGAATTACCTTGCTAAATACATACCTTATTATAATAAGAAGTGGTACCACTAAGACTACAAGAATGAGTGCTAGTCTCCAACTTAAGTAAAAGCAAAGAACTACTCCTCCTAAAAAGATCATTACCGATCTAATACCCATTCGTAAAGTTGCTCCAAGAAAACGGTGTATAACATATGTATCAGATGTCATCCTTGACTCTAGTGAAGATACACTTATACTATCGATTTGTCTTGCAGATAATCCCATGGACCTTTCAAATAAGTCCTGGCGTATATTTTGAATGGTTAAAGATGATGTTCTTGATGCCATTCTGTTTGCTACTACATTTAATACCCACGCTCCTAAAGAAAAAAGAGCCATTACCAATCCCCATATAATAATACGGTTTTTGTTTTCAGTGGGGATAATATCATCTACTATAAATGCTAGAATTGCCGGAAGAACTACTTCCAAAATTGTTCCAGCCATTTTAATAATAGCATTAATAATAAGACTTTTTTTATATGGTCCTCCATATTTTTTTATTAAGTTTATTGTTATCAGTCCTCTTTCTGTAAATTCTAGTTGTTATCTTTTTTATCTTTCAAAATTTTATACATACTACTAATCATATATATTTTTAAATCACTTGTCAATTTAATCCGGTGAAACGTCCGGTAAATTGATCAAAACCATAGAATAAGGATTATAAGTGCTTCCTTTTTCTATGGTTCCTCACTTTTTGTTAAAACAACTGTACCTATGATAATTTAGCAAACTGCATATTGTGTCTTTTTTATATGTCCTTTGCCTTATATATTTTTACAGAAATCATACAAGAAACAGATAAAGAAGCTATTCCTATTAATATAGGTAAAACTAACATTAACACTGTATTTTCTATAAATATCCTAGCAACTCCTTGCCAGTCAATATCTACATTCAATCTTTTCACAAGATATGGAATCACTCCCACAATAAGTAGTAGTAATAACAATGGAAAATAAGTATAAAGTTTCGCTTTTGCATATCCAAGTTTGAAAAATATAGGAAATTGGAAAGATATAATTATCGAGAATATCATTGTTAAAAGGCTTAATAACACAAGGTTCTCTTCCAATGACATCTCTAAATTAGCAGAGTTTGATTTTACAATTACTAATATTAATAAGACCATAATAGCTGTCATGGCAGTTAAAAATACAAATATATATCTACCAACTACTACTTCCTTTCTATCTAGTGAAAGTGTGGAGTATAGGGTATCTAGACTATTCTTTTCAGATATGGCAAATGGATAAGACAAAATTGTAGGCAAACCTATCATTACCATTGAATATACCATACTTAATGAGTTATTAGTAACACCGATAAATATCACTATTATTGCAAACATATAGAAAGATTTAGTATAGGGCTTAAGGGTCTTTAAATCCAATCTTACAAAAGAAAGCATCTTATTCATGTGACTTCCCTCCCATATTAGTTCTAACAAGTATATCATCTAGACTACATGGTTCGTATATCACTGAACTTGGTAATCTATTTAGTAATGTCCTTTCTATTAATTTCAGATAAATCATTAGAAGTAAAAATAAAAGTTAGTTTT
>CAZOSE010000054.1:10649-11089 GCA_964582385.1 uncultured Lachnospiraceae bacterium | reverse complement strand
TATACCAAGCATACTGCCCATAGGACCAGGAAGCCTAACTCCAGCTTCTAACAACATCTCAAATGCTATTTCCATTGTAATAACTTCTATTAAAACTGAAAACGGTACTCCTTCTCTGGCAGCAGCAAATGATAAGGTAAGGGCAGGTGAAAGAAGCTCAGGTTGATAATTTACTACAGCTATATAAAGACCAGGTAAAAACATTGTTAGAAATGCTCCGACATATCTTAAAATTCTTACAAGGGTTGCTACCTGCCACCTATTGTAAGAATCATCTGATGCATGAAAAAAGGTGTTTAGTGTTGCAGGCATAATAAGTACAGTAGGTGAATTATCAACTATTACAACAACCCTGCCTTCTACAATGGCTGAAGCAGCTTTATCAGGCCTTTCTGTTGCTTGGATTTCTGGAAAAGGGGAATTAGGGTTATTTTCAATTA
>CAZOSE010000054.1:3840-10639 GCA_964582385.1 uncultured Lachnospiraceae bacterium | reverse complement strand
GTTCTAACATTCCACTATCAAAAATACCATCTATTTTGTATTCTTTAATTTTACTTTCTACTTCTGTAATAGTTTCATTTTCTACTACACCATCTAGATAAACCATGGCTACATCAGTAAGAGTCCGAGTTCCAACTTTAAATTGTTTCATTTTCATATTTGAATCTTTAACTCTTCTTCTTAGTAATACCCGATTTAGATATAAGGCCTCAGTAAAGCTTTCTTTTGAACCACGTATAGCCGCTTCATTTTCACTCTTTTGAATTCCTCTACTGGCCATACCCCTAACTGATACCCTAATAGCCTTGTCATATCCATCAACAAATATTAAGGTGTCTCCACCAAACACAAAGTTCATTGCATCATCCATAGTTTGAACTTTGGAAACATCAGCAGACCTTAATCCCTTATTTATAATATAATCTAATTGATTAGATTCAGGCATTTTATCCATCTGATGCATCAAGTATTTTAGAGTGTCCTCTTCTAATAGGTTTTTGTCAACCATGTTGTCAATATATATAAAATAGATGTCTACTTTGTTTTTTCCACCAATAGTAAATTCTCTTTTAACAAAGTCGTCACAGTCTTTTGTTAAAGCTTCTACTGTTTTAATTGTCATCTGCAAATTCTTAGATATAGGAGCAATTATTCTGTTGAATTTATCATGTAAAGGGTCCATAAAAGCCTCGCTTCTTGTTTTCTTTTCTCTTGTTCCTTTATATTTTATATCTTTAAAATACACTTTCATATTATATCCAGACCGGTAAGATTTATCCTATTAATCATCCTATTAATCAAACTCTTCATCAAGCTTATATTTGTTAAAAAATAAAGGTTTATTAATAAGAAAAAACCTATACTAACACAAGTTATTTTGTGTATGTATAGGTTTATATATTTAATTTTTTGTTGTAAGCAGCTTTTGATTAGTATATAGCAACTTTTGATCCGTATATAAGTTTTTAAATTTCTTGTTCAACATTATGTATTGTGGCAGCAGCTTCCAAGTTAGCCATGTCAAAATCCGAACTTTCTCCAAATTCTTTTGGATAATCTTCAACGACTTCTTCCTTAACTTCATGCTTAAATCTTTCAATCTTATCTGGTTTTACTGATGGTAACTCATCTAATGATTCTAGTCCAAAATTCCTTAAGAACTCTCTAGTAGTTCCGAACAAAATTGGTCTTCCTGGTGCATCCATTCTTCCTAGCTCACATACCAAATTATATTCCACAAGCTTGTTTACACTATGATCAGATGATACTCCACGAATTGCTTCAATCTCCGCCTTTGTAACAGGTTGTTTGTAAGCTATAATTGCTAATGTCTCTAACAAAACATCAGTTAAAATATGCTTTTTAGGAACATTAATTAATTTAATAATAGATTCATACATTTCTGATTTTGTACACATTTGAAAGGAATTATCTATTTCAACTATCTGGATACCTCTGTTCCTACCGTCATAATTATCCATCATATTATAAATAATTCTTCTTGTAGTTTCTTTGTCATGTTCAACACATCTAGCTAGACTATCTAAATCAACTGCTTCACCCATGGTAA
The DNA here is from genome assembly GCA_964582385.1 of uncultured Lachnospiraceae bacterium. Taxonomy (GTDB): domain Bacteria; phylum Bacillota; class Clostridia; order Lachnospirales; family Lachnospiraceae; genus JAAYRG01. Next base: position 9,069 of record CAZOSE010000054.1, on the reverse strand, counting down.
AAAGTATAGCTTCTATAGTTGCCTCTATTTTTTTAATTTCCATTTAAAACTGCCTCCGAACCACTATTACTTTGTTCTTTCTCTTCATTCATCTTATTCTCCAAGGAAATAATAATAAAATCATCAAACAAACTATTTTGCTTAATTTGAACTTGTCCTGTTTTAGTAAGTTCTAAAATCCCAAGGAAGGTTACAATTAACTCCTGCTTTGTACAGTGTTCTGATAATAAATCTGTAAAGGAAAAATTCCTATGATAGTTAGCGTATCTTGCTATATAGTCTATCTTGTCTGAAAGATTGATTTTTTCCTTTTCAATCTCACCAAACTTGCTACGAATAGGGTCTATTTTTTCTACTTGCTTTTTCATTAAAGCCAAAAATGTTTTTTGTATATTTATTAAAGATATACCATCAAGAAGGTCTGCTGGGTCAATTTCTTCTTTAAAGTCTTTAAGCTCTTCTGGAATAGTTGACTCTTTAAACATATTCCTTGATGCATCTTCTTCTTTTTCTTTAAGTATATCTGATATGTATTTAAACATTTTAAATTCTAATAGACGTTCTACCAATTCGTATCTTGGATCACCATCTTCTTGATCTGCTTCATCTTTTGGCAACAACATTTTGGACTTAATGCTAATAAGTTCACTAGCCATCACTATGAATTGACTCATACTATCTAAATCATTATATTCCATACTATTTATATATTCCAAATATTGTTTGGTAATTTCTATAATTGGAATATCATAAATGTCTATTTTGTTTTTATCTATCAAGTGAAGCAAGAGATCCAAAGGTCCTTCAAAAGCTTCTAATTTAACTGAAATACTCATAATTACCTTTCTATTTCTTAATTATATAATAACAAATAAGTTGATAATAAAAAAAGTTAAGTTGGAAAAAATATTGAATAACATAAAGAATATTAGCAAGACTTTTATTAAATAATCATTGCGAATTATGGAATAAAACTTGTCTGAGGACTTTGCAGCAATTAATAGACCCATATTGAAAGTGGCAATTGGAAATAAATTAATAAGAAACATCCCCATACTAATAGAGGCCATATATAATATAAATGAAAAAAACAAATTGCCCGCTAAACCTATATCATCAGCAGATAAACCCCTAAATTTAATACTCATAATATTTATTATGGTAACTGACACTAAAAAAGTCAATAACAAGGAAAAGTAGCCCGTTATACCTAGCCTGCGATTTAACTTTTTATCATTTAATCTATAGACATAGGGCTTTGAAAAGCCAGCCATCTGAGTAATACAAAAGATCAAGCCAATAGGATCTATGTATTGATATAGGGCAAATACATTCTTTTTATTAGATTGATTCTTCTGATTATATGTATTAGCATATATTATTGCTTTTGGTAATTCGTGTAAAACCATTACAATTACAGATGCTATTACAAGTAGTATGAGTTGAATTAGTTGGTTTAGCATTAATATTACTGGTCCCTTTCTAAAGTTACAGTCATAAGTTCTGGTCTATTAAATACTCTTAACTTAATAGTATGTGTTCCTAGTCCTCTTGAAACAAGCATAACCTTCCCATCTTCTTCAAATTGTCCTGCGTCATATTTTGGTAATAGTTCGTATTGAGGTGAAATAAGGCCTCCTAAAAAAGGAAGTCTTACTATCCCACCATGCATATGTCCAGACAGAGTTAGGTCTGCATTAATTTTTCTATATTCTTTAAAATAAATTGGATTATGTGCAATTACTATATTATAACATTCTTTGTCCAGTTTTCCTATTAAATTCTCAAGATAACCCTCTTTTATCTCAGGTATATTATGCTTTTGAAAAAACTTCAAATCTATAGAAAGGCCATTTATCACTATACTTTCATCGCCTTTTTGGATTTTAATAGAATCATTATCAAGAAGGTTAATGTTTAACTCGGAAAGTCTTACTAAAAAACTTTTCCATAGTTTATTATAATACTTTCCCTTTGGAATTACCCTTTGTTCATGGTTACCAAAACCATAATAAATAGGGTACTTGGAAGCTACTTGTTCAAGAAAAGATATTGCAACTGAAAAATCATCATCCTTTTTTCCTATAATCAAATCTCCTGCTATTATAATAAAATCTGGATTAACTTTATTTATCTTTCCTATTAATTTCTCATTGTTATTAGAAAAAGAATTATTGTGTAAGTCTGCAATAACAACAAACCTAGTTCCTGAGAATCTTTTTGGTATTTTTGGTGAATTAACCTTATAACCTGTGACCTCAAGGTTTGTATTTTCAAATCTGACATAAATTATAAACACTAGTATAAGCATAACTAATGCTAGTATATATTCCATATCATTTGCTACCTTCCATTTTTATTATATTATAAAGTATGAATTAAGATAAATCCATTACTTATAGTAAGTTCATTCTTATTTAATATTTAAAATACAGTGATGAATCCAAGACCCATACAGAAAATGATTCATCACCGCACTTGTATTATTCTTATGATGTTTTTGCAAATACGAATCTGTTAAAAGCTTGACTTAGACGGTCTATATATTTAGCTTCAAGAATTGTTTCTGCAGCTACAATATTAACAGAACCTATTTCTTTATTATTTACTGAGTATACAACTTCACCTACTATGTCATTCTGATTTATAGGTGCTATAACCTTCTCTTTTAGCCTAATTTCCTTAGTTATATCATCAGGATTAGTATCTCTATGGCAAAGATAAGAAAACTCATAAGCAACCTCATAAACCACTTCTTCCTTAACTCCCTTTACTACAGAAATAGGTGCAATTACAATATCTGCATTATTGTCTTTATATAAAGTACAATTGGCAAAACCGTAGTCTAGTAATTTAGAAGCTTCATTAAAGCGTTCCTTAGTACTAGGTGCTGCCATTATAACAGCAATCAAATCCATACCATCCCTATTAGCAGTTGCAGATAGGCAGTATTTTGCCAGTCCAGTTGATCCAGTTTTAAGACCAGTAATTCCGTCATAAAATCTAACTAAACGGTTAGTGTTAGTTAAACCAAATTCGCTTTCACCTTTTTTTGTTTTATGTATAATTGTATCCATCCATACTGTTGAATAATCTTTTATTTCTGGAAAGTTTGATACTAACTCCTTTGACATTATAGCAACATCCAAAGCACTTGAATAGTGTTCATCTGCATCTAGCCCATAACTATTAACAAAGTTAGTATTATTCATACCAAGTTCCTTAGCCCGCTCATTCATCTTTCTAATAAATTCTTCTTCGGTTCCAGCTATATATTCGGCCATTGCAACACTAGCATCATTGGCACTTGCTATTGCAATGCATTTTAACATTGTTTCAACAGTTTGAATCTCACCAGGCTCTAAATAAACTTGTGAGCCTCCAAGTGATGCAGCATGCTCAGTAACTGTGACTTCATCTGCTAAGCTAATCTTTCCTTCATTTAATGCTTCAAATATTAAGAGCATGGTCATAATTTTAGTAATACTAGCTGGATGTAATTTCTCGTCTTTATTTTTCTCGTAAATAATTTGACCAGTTGATCCTTCCATTAACAAAGCGGAAGTTGATTGGATTTGTAAAACATCATCAGTAACTTTGGCCTCATCTGTTTCTGTCGGATTGGCTAGTATATTGATTGGTTTAAATAAATTTAATAATAAAATAATAATTAATAATATATAACTTATCTTTTTCTTCATGAACTCCTCACGTCCAATAATCATTATTACTATTTTAATCCTTTGATTTGTAATTTATACCTAATATGGTAATTAATATAGATAGATTTATATAGAAGTATATAAAAATATATATCCAGAACTATACATCTAGAAATATATATCTATAACAGTATACAGAATTATATATCTGTTTGTAGAACTATGTTTCTATCTACTGACTATAACAATGCAATCTAACTTTATACCCCCTATTTTCCCTGTAATCACAGTTTTCCCCTCTGAAAAAGCTGAAACATTGCCAAATCTATTTACTTTTGCAACTTTACTATTAGCACTAGACCAAGTAGTTCTTTTAATAATAATAGGACCTTCAATATCCAAATCAAATCTTTCTCCTTTAGTTAGTCGTATTTTCTTCTTGTTGAGCTTTACAACCCTTACCCTACATCTTAGTTCCCTATCATCATATTTTGCTTTAATAAAGGTTTTACCACTTCTAAAAGCAATTACGGTACCAAGGGGTGTAACATCAGCCACTTTAATATCCAAAGAAGAGAATGAGACCCTAGTATTAATCCTTTGAACTCTTAACTTGAACTTATCTCCAGGAGTCATAATCAAATCTCTTTCATTTAGCCTGTGAAAAAATGGTCTGAAAGTCCCATCCATATAATATAGATAACTATTAGGGACAATCAAGTACAAAATAAGTGCCCCTAAAGCAATCAGTCCTAAAAGTCTCATTAAAATGGCTAAAAGTAAGCCCTTTCTACTACTTGCTTCTTTCATACTGCCAGATCCCCTATAAACCAGAATGTCTTGTTTATATATATCATATTAGTTTCTTAAGTATATTATTCTACTATTTACACCCCCAAAAGGTCAATTAAGGACCATTGTCAATTATCTTGACTTAGTAAGAAATTAAGGTTAAAATAAAATCCAATACTCAAAGGAGGTTTATTATATGAGTTTCACATATAAGAAAAAAGTAATATCCCCAGCTGAGCTACGCCAGGCCTACCCTATATCAGAAGAGGATAAATTAGTAAAACAAAGTAGAGATGAAGAAATAAAAAGAATTTTAAAGGGAGACTCTGACAAGTTTCTTGTAATTATTGGTCCATGTTCTGCAGATAACGAAGATTCTGTATTAGATTATGCGAATAGACTTGCTAAGGTTCAAGAAATTGTTAAAGATAAATTAATTATCGTACCTAGAATCTATACTAATAAACCTAGAACTACAGGTGAAGGATATAAAGGTTTAGTACATCAACCAGATCCAGGAAGGCGACCAAGTGTAAGTGAAGGACTTAAGGCTATGAGAAGGCTTCATGTACGTGTACTAAAAGAAACTGGTCTCTCATCAGCAGATGAAATGCTATATCCAGAAAACTCTTCTTACTTAATGGATCTTCTTTCTTATGTAGCTGTAGGTGCTCGTTCAGTTGAAGACCAACAACATCGCTTAGTTATAAGTGGTATGGACTGTGCTGCAGGTATGAAGAATCCAACTAGTGGAGACTTTACAGTTATGTTAAAC
>CAZOSE010000054.1:0-3830 GCA_964582385.1 uncultured Lachnospiraceae bacterium | reverse complement strand
AAACTCCATAATAGCTGCACAAGCAGCTCATAACTTCTTGTATCGTTCATATGAAGTTCAAACTTCTGGTAATCCTTATGCACATGCTATACTTAGAGGGGCTGTAAACAAGCATGGCCAATCAATTCCTAACTACCATTATGAAGATCTTATCTTACTTTATAATATGTATCAGGAAAGAGAACTTAAGAATCCTGCATTAATAATTGATGTAAACCACGCTAATTCTAATAAGGATTTCTCACAACAGCCAAGAATTGTTTCTGAGATTATGTATAACAAGATGATTAACTCCGACTTAACTAAGTTTATTAAAGGTGTGATGATTGAAAGCTATATTGAACCAGGTAGCCAAGCTACCAATGACAATGTATACGGTAAATCAATTACAGATGCATGTCTTGGTTGGGATGAATCAGAAAGACTAATATATTCAATAGCTGATAAACTTTAGTTTATAAAACTAGTTAAAACAGTAAAGGGGTCTTAAATTACGCAAACTTACTTGCAACAATTTAAGACCTTTCTTATATACATCAAAATTTTTATAATTTAAAATTTTTATAGTTTAAAACTTTTACATCGGACTTTTTAAGTAAACCTTAAAAAAAGTTCAAAATCCTCACCAAAAAAAACGTCCCCACATAAGTCTCTAATAAGGCTCCAAGAAACAATAATAAACCAAGAATCAGAATAAATAATATGTATTTTGCAACTATCTCTATTGGACTTTTTCTATATACTCCATTGAAATATAAATCTCTACAAAGCCAATATCCACCTTGTAATGAAAGAATTAAAACAGGTATATATATAATAATCTGTGGAAAGGTATATCCAATTATCAAAAGAAGTCCCTTAACTTTGTATCCCATAAATAAAACAGAAACAAAAAATCCTGTCTTAAGACCAAAATATAATACTATTAGCCCGATTGTGCTAATTCCGATCTTTGTAAAGGAAAGTCCCCATATCAACAAAAAGTTTCTAAAGTCTTTCCATAAAACATAATTTCTTAATGTTTTATATTCTATATCCATTCCCTTAATAAATTCGAAATAATCTATATTAAGTAAATCCAGTTCATTCCAGTAAAGACCTTTTAGAAGCTTAGAAATAACTATTCCCAGAAAACCCCCAAATAAAAACAAGAAAATTCCCGTCTTCTTCTCACCATATTTCTTCAAAACCATACCTAAGTACTTCATAAGCCATCCCCCGTTTGATCATATCTTCACCTGCTATTAAAGTTATTATCTCGAGTTGTATACTTTCCATGCTTCCATATCTAATACTATGACTTTCTTTCTAAAAAAATGCACCCATATGACCTATAAAGTTATTTAAGATTAAGAACAGGCTAAATTTATAACAATAAAAATGATTATTTTACTTAGTAAGATTCTGGTGCCAAAAGTCCTTATAACATGTTATTAAAAATATAGGTGTATATAGACACAGGTATTTAATAACACACTACATTGGACTTTTGGCCCAGAATCTTGTTCAATTAATAAATATAGGTGGTAGATACAACTTATGTGCAAAGTGTATCTACCACCTATATAATTGGCTGTAATAGCCTTATCTTAATCTATAGTTCTTCAATGAAATTCTGAATTCTATCCATTCCTTTTTCAATTTCTTTAATTGATGTAGCATAAGACAAACGAATATACTCAGGACTTCCAAAATCTAAGCAGGGTACAACAGCAACATTATAATCATTAATAAGAATCTCGGCTAACTTACTTGTTGTTTCAATTTTTTCACCCTTATAAGACTTTTCTAATACCTCACTACAGTCTACAAAAATATAGAAAGCACCTTGTGGCTTTGCACCATCTAAATAAGGTATACTGTTAACCCTATCAAATATATATTTTCTTCTTATGTCAAATTCATCTCTCATTATAGTTATTGCATCTTGTGGACCATTTATAGCTTCAGTTGCAGCAACTTGAGCTATAGAGTTTGGATTAGATGTTTGATGACTTTGTACACTAGACATATATTTTGCAATTTCTTGACTTGAACCTGTATAGCCAATTCTCCATCCTGTCATAGAGTAACTCTTTGAAACTCCACTACATGTAATAGTCCTTTTATATATTTCGTCATTAAGTGAAGCTATGCTTATATGTTTAGCATCATCATATATTAAATATTCATACATCTCATCAGATACTACATATATGTTATTATCAATAATTACCTTTGCAATAGCTTCTAATTCATCCTTATCATATACAGCTCCTGTTGGATTACTTGGTGAATTAAGAATAAAGGCTTTAGTATTATCATTACAAGCCGCTTCAAGTTGCTCTGGTGTAATCTTAAAGTCATTTTCTTTACTCGTTTCTACAAAAACTGGTGTTCCACCTGCTAATTTTACAATCTCAGGATAACTTAACCAATAAGGTGTTTGAATGATAACCTCATCACCAGGATTTAAAATAGCCTGAAAAACGTTAGTTAAGGAATGTTTTCCACCATTACTTATTACAATTTGGTTTTCCTTGTAAGTAATATTATTAAACTCTTTGAATTTCTTACATACTGCCTTTTTAAGATCATTAGTACCTGATGCTGGAGTATATTTAGTGAAACCTGCATTAATTGCTTCAATTGCAGCATTATTAATATTATCTGGTGTATTATAATCAGGTTCTCCTGCGCCAAATCCAACAACATCAATACCCATTTCTTTTAATTCTTTAGCCCTAGCAGTAATTGCAAGAGTCGATGACGGTTTAACATTCTGTGCTTTTCTTGATAAATCTAGTGACATCGTATTCCTCCTAAAAATTATTTTAGTTTAATTTGTTAACATAATATAATAAAAACTAGCCATTTTCACATCCATTAACTATCAATATTTTTTAGCTATAAATATTTCTCATATCTTATTATATAACCTAAAATAAAGCAAGTAAAATTTTAGTTAACTAAAGTAATTCTACCATAATGATTAACTTTTCCTGTAGATTCAGTATATTCTAATGCATAATTATTAGCTATTAACTAATAATTTACAATATTTTAAAGTATTATAATAATTTAAAATAGCTAAAACCCAAAAAATCTAGGTTTTAGCTATATTATTATAATCTAATTAATTTCTTATTTTGCATAATCTGATACTCTAGACTCTCTTATAATATTAACTTTAATTTGTCCTGGATATTCAAGTTCAGATTCAATCCTTTTAGTCAAATCTCTTGCAAGTAATGTCATCTCATCGTCACTTACCTGGTCTGGTATAACCATAACGCGAACTTCTCTACCTGCTTGGATTGCGAAAGACTTATCTACTCCCTTAAAGCCATTTGTAATATCTTCCAACTGTTTTAACCTATTAGTATATGTTTCTAGTGTTTCTCTTCTTGCACCTGGTCTAGCTGCTGATATAGTATCCGCTGCTTGAACTATACATGCAATTAAGGTCTCTGGTTCTACATCTCCATGATGTGATTCTACAGTGTTTACAACTGTTGCTGACTCTTTGTATCTTCTAGTTAAATCAGCACCAATCTGAATATGGGAACCTTCTACCTCATGATCAACAGATTTACCAATGTCATGTAACAATCCTGCTCTTTTAGCTAATTTTACATCAACACCAATTGCTCCTGCAAGCAAGCCAGATAAATGAGCCACTTCAATAGAATGTTTTAAGGCGTTCTGACCATAGCTTGTCCTATATCTCATTTTACCTAATAGGCGCACAAGTTCATTATGGATTCCATGCACACCAACTTCTAATGTCGCTTCTTCTCCTGCTTCTCGGATAGATGTTTCAACTTCTTTTTGAGCCTTTTCAACCATCT
>CAZOSE010000053.1:6670-11295 GCA_964582385.1 uncultured Lachnospiraceae bacterium | reverse complement strand
AATTACAGAAACCTATAGAACACAAGACAGACAAAATATGCTATATGAACAAGGAAGAAGTACACCTGGTTCAGTTGTAACCTGGACCAAAAATAGCAAGCATAGCTCAAGACGTGCATTTGATATTTGTGAAGATAATACTGACGATCCTTATGGTGACTTGGAGTTTTTTAAAAAGTGTGCTGAAATCGGTAGAGAAGTGGGACTTACACCAGGTTATTACTTTGAATCAACCCAAGATATGCCACATTACGAGTTTAATGCATGGTGGCTGCCTTAGAAATCTCTATAAAATCCTTAATAGTAAGAGTAAAACAAAATACCAGAGCGATCCCAAATTCTACTTATTATAAAAGAAAGGGATCGCTTTTTATATTAGATTTCTTTACGATACTCATTAGGTGTAAGGCCATATGCATTTTTAAAAACATTTTGAAAATATGATTGTGATGAAAAGCATAGATAATTACTTATCTCACCTATAGTCTTATCACTATAAAGTAGAAGGTTTTTTCCTTCTTCTAGTTTACATCTTGCTATAAAAGAGCTAATTGAAAAACCAAGTTCATTTATAAATTTTTTTGACAAGTATGGTCTAGAATAGCCCATATAATCCGCAACAGATTGTACTGTTAATGGTTCATTAACATGGGATGCAATGTATTGTGCACATTTAAAGACAGTAGAACTAGTATCTTCAGGTAGCTTTCTTTGTGCGACCCTTTTTGTAAAGTCCATTAACATTTCATGCTGAAATTGATATATTTGGTCAGTGTTAGCCATCTTTTCCATATTGTATATATAGACATCACTTAGGTTGTATGCCTCAACAGAAGGAAGACCACCCTCAATTGCAGCTCTTGTGGCAGTTGTTGTAGCTGCTATAAATATGTTTTTAGTCTGACGAAGAGAAGTTTCTCCAATCTTTCCAGCACTAATATCAGGTACTTCCTTAAACATTATTTTTAGGCCTTCAATATTGCCATTCCTTAAAAGATTTAGATATTTTTGTTCAAAATCATAAGATTCGTGACTTTGAGCAATTTCTCTATTAGTATAAATAATAGAAGAGTGCATTTCTTTAATAGGCAATTCTTTAATTTTATTAGAAACTTTAAAAAGCAGGTCTAATTGTAATTGCTTATTATAAAAGGCTAGATATAAGTGGTTAATAAAAGCAAATGATTTTTCAATACTATATGAAGGAAGTCGTGAAAGTGAAATTCGTAAATCATTGCGACTTTCTAGATTATTTAAAAAAAGAAGCTCATTTATTATTTTATTACTTGCTTTATAAGTAATTGGAACAGTTGGAATGGGTCCTATAATTAGACTATCATTACTCTTAGGTAAATGAATAATTCCCCAAAAGAGATTATGATAATCAATTAAGTAGTTTGCTTGGCCTTCTAATTTAAATAACTTTTCAATAATTTCAAGGAATATATTTGATACTAATGCTGAATCTGGTAGAGTAAGTATAACTTTTCTATTTCTATATAAATACATAGGAGTAGCAATACAATTATAAAATGATCTTATAAAGTCACAATTTCTTTCTAAATCCAAATTTGTTTCTAAATCTAAATTTCTTTTTGTGTACAAAATAACCCCCTCCTTTAGTTACCATATTACAATTAAAGTTACAAAACTACAATACATTTTATTGCAAACAGCTTAAACTACATCTATATAGTAGTATTGGTTTTATTTAGTTTCGCACATTATATTATAAAACATGTAAATTGGAGGAGAGTTTCATAATGAGAAAGCTTAAACAAATATTTAGTCACAATAATCTTCAAACTAGAATTAAAAGTGATGAGGTTACTGGCAAAGAAAAATGGCTAGGTTACCTGGCTGGACCAGCTGGGGCACTATTGTTAAATGCAGTATTAGCTTCATTTCTTAATGTTTATTACACAGATGTATTAAAATTAACACATGTTTGGGGAGGAGCATTTTTAGCTATATTCCCTATCATTAGTAAAATTATTGATGCTATTACCAATATTATTATGGGTCAAATCATTGAGCATACCCATACAAAGGAGGGTAAGTCAAGACCTTGGTTGTTTATAAGTGCACCATTAATATCAATTACTGGCATACTTTTATTTGCAGTTCCAAATGCAACTGAAACTATACAGGTTATATGGGTAATGGTTTCTTATAATTTATTTTATTCTTTTGCATTTACAATATATAACATGAGTCATAGTTTAATGGTACCACTTTCTACTCGTGATACAGACAAACGTGGAGTTCTATCTGTATTCAATAATGTTGCAACTGTTATGGTATCAGGAATTATAGTTGCCCTGATATTTCCTATGGTCATTTTACCTGCCTTAGGTGTAAATAAAGAAAAATGGATTATCCTTATGTCTATTATCTCCATCTTAGCATTACCATTAATTCTAATTGAATATTACTATACTAGGGAGCGTGTAACCCAGGAGTACGAAGCTTACAAGCGTGATAATATATCTATAAAAGAACAGCTTACTACAGTTTTTTCAAATAAGTATTGGATTATAATAATGGCTTACTTCTTCATTTACTTTTTTGGTATGAATTTAAAAAATATTGCTTTAGTCTATTACTCCAATTATGTACTTGGTAATTATAATGATGGTATCACCCAAACTTTAGTTTCTGCTATAGGTGGAATTCCAATGGGAATTGGTATTTTTTTAGTCTGGCCCTTAGCAAAGAAACTTGGCAAAAAAAATATTACTGTTGCAGGTTTTGTTATTTATGTACTTGGTGGTTTAATTTGTTTACTTGCCCCTAAAAACATGACAACTGTTTTAATTGGCCAATTTATTAAGAATATGGGTGGATTGCCAAGTGCTTATATATTTTCTGCATTACTGGCCGATGTCCTTGATCACATTGAATGGGAAAAAGGATATAGGGTGGATGGACTTTCTGCATCCTTTAATTCTGTAATTATCACTATATGCGCAGGCTTATCTAGTGGAATATTTAATTTCATGCTTTCAAAGTCTGGATATATTGCACCTGAATTTAATGCTGTAACCGGTAAGACTATAGCTACAGTTCAAAATTTGGCAACCCAAAAGTCTATTACCTTTAGTTTTTTAGGTATGGAGGTTATCACAGGCGTTATTTTAGTTATTATATTATCCTTTTTGGATGTTGAAAAGATAATACATAAAGCACAAGCCGAGATAAAGGCAAGACAAAATAGTATCTAATATTGTAATATGAATGATAAAATCCACCAATTAATTTCATAAAAGAAAGGAAAAAAAGAATAATGAAAGCAGTAAGATTACAAACGGAATATTTGAAAAATCCTATAGGTATTGACTTTTTAAAACCTCGTTTGTTTTGGAATTGTGAGAATGGTCTAAAGCAAACAGCCTATCAAGTCCTTGCTAATGATGAGAATAACAATATTGTCTGGGATACAGGTAAAGTTACTGATAATACAATGAGGGTAGAATGGGCAGGTAAATTTTTAAAAAGCCGTACAAGAGTAGTATGGCAAGTCATGATATGGGATGAAAATGATAAGCCTGGTGAATGGAGCGAAGAAGCCTACTTTGAACTTGGCCTTTCACCAAAGGATTGGGAGGCGTCTTGGATAACTGGCAATTATAAGCCTAAAAGGATGAAACGCTATCCTGTAGATTGTTTTCGTAAAGTTTTTACAGTAAATAATATGAAGAGTGCAAGGTTATATATAAGTGCATGTGGCCTATATGAGGCTTGTATTAACGGTAAAAAAGTAGGTGATTATGTATTAGCACCTGGTATAACAGATTACAGGCTAAGAATCCAGTACCAAACCTATGATATAAGGGAATTAATACAGCCTGGTGAAAACACTATAACTATCCAACTTGCTGATGGCTGGTATAGGGGCAGTGTAGGTGCATGGGGACTAAAAAATCAATATGGTACTGAAACAAAGTTCATTGGCCAGCTAGAAATAACTGACTTACAAGATAATGTGAAAAAGATTCTTACTGACGATACTTGGCAGTGGTCTAATGATGGACCTATTCGTTTTGCTGACAACAAGGACGGAGAACAAGTGGATGGAAGAAGGATAGCCTCCTATAGTTCATACAGCAGGCTAACTTCTAATAATATTATACCTACTGCCTCTAACAATTCTCCTATTAAAGAACATGAAACTTTCACACCTAAAATAATCAAAACTCCATCTGGTAATACACTACTAGATTTTGGTCAAAATATAGCAGGATATATTAAGTTCCAAGTTACTGCAAGTGAAGGTCAGAAAGTATATTTACGTTTCGGTGAGATTTTAGATGAGGATGGAGAGTTTACTCAAGATAATATTCAGCTAAAAATGAAGTCAAAGATTACACCTTTACAAGAAATTAAGTATATATGCAAAGAAGGTATTAATAGCTATAAGACGACATTTGCAATATTTGGATTTAGGTATGTCGCGATAAAAACTGACACCCAATGGAATCCAGAAGATTTCAAAGCTATAGCTTTATACTCAGATGTAGAAGAAACCATAACCTTTTCTAGTTCCAATCCACTATTAAATAAGTTTGTAGAAAATACTATATGGAGTGCCAAGGGTAATATGGCAGACCTTCCTACTGATTGCC
>CAZOSE010000053.1:0-6570 GCA_964582385.1 uncultured Lachnospiraceae bacterium | reverse complement strand
GAAAATACTATATGGAGTGCCAAGGGTAATATGGCAGACCTTCCTACTGATTGCCCTACTAGAGAAAGGCATGGTTGGACTGGTGATGCACAGATTTTTACTGAAACAGCCTCTTATCTTTTCAATTATGCACCCTTTGCAAACAAATATATTAAAGATATTTATGACTGGCAAAAACCAAATGGTTGCTTACCACAAATAGTACCTTATGGTGGTGTCGATTTCTATATGAACGTTATGAATGGTGCTGTAGGTTGGGCGGATGCAGGAGTTTTAATGCCTTATTATTGTTGGAAGAAATATAACGATAAAGAGTTTTTAAGAACTTATTATGATGGAATGGTAAGATACGCCAAGTTTATGCAAAAACGCTGTGGTAAATGGTATCCCACATCTAAATCAACTGGTCTTAAGGGTGAAAATATAAGATATGTCTCTAATTATGGTCAAATTTACGGAGAATGGGCAGAGCCAGCAGAAATCTATGCAACCACTTGGAAAGATATAGTTAGACCAAATCCAGAAGTTGCAACTGCTTATACATGTCACATAATGGAGTGCATGGAGGAAATTGCTACAGCACTAGATAAACCTGAGGATGCTAAAGAATATAAATATTGGGCTAATAAAACAAGAAAAGCTTATCAAGCTTTAAGAAGACAAGATGGGTTTACCTTAGATACTAACAGGCAAGCTACACTTGTTAGACCCTTGGCCTTTAAATTGCTAGATGATAAACAAACTCCTTATGCAAAAGAAAGGTTGATAAAAGCCTTAGACAACTTTAAGTGGAGAATTGGAACTGGTTTCTTATCAACACCTTTAATTCTTGATGTACTTGCAAATATAGATATTGAATATGCTTACAAACTCCTTGAAAATGAAGAGATGCCAGGCTGGCTATTTATGCCTAAAAACGAAGCTACAACTGTTTGGGAAGCATGGGAAGGCACTAAAGCCCAAGGTGGCATTGGTTCCCTTAATCACTATTCTAAAGGGGCTGTATGCCAGTGGTTATTTAGTGTTATGTGCGGTATAAATATAGGGAATAATAATGAATTTATTATTAAACCTAGACCTGGTGGAAGATTCACACATGCATCTACTGAATATAAGAGTGTATATGGCAAAGTTGTAAGTAGTTGGACCAAGGAGACAAATGGTGATATCAAATACACCATTATAGTACCATCTAATTGTAGGGCAAAGATAGGATTACCTGGTGATATAAAACTTGTACAAGATTCTGGAGAAAAAGTATATATTGTAAGGAAGGAGACTTTAGTTGAAGAATAAGGACATAATAGAGAAAATGACCTTAGAAGATAAAATAGCCTTGTGCTCTGGAGAGAATTTTTGGGAAAGTAAAGAAATGAAGGAATATAATATTCCTAGTTTTTTTATGTGTGATGGTCCCCATGGTTTAAGAAAACAAGATTTGAAAGATGCTACAGATATGCTAGGAATAAATGACTCTATTCCTTCTACTTGCTTTCCAACAGCAGTTACCACTGCTTGTAGCTGGGATACTAAGCTAATCAAAGACATAGGAGATGCTATAGCTAAAGAAGCTTTAGAGAATAAAGTAGGATTAGTTCTTGGGCCAGGTGTTAATATTAAGCGGGATCCCTTATGTGGCCGTAACTTTGAATACTTTAGTGAAGACCCATATTTAGCAGGCAAACTATCATCTAAGTTTATCATTGGACTTGAACAAAATGGTATTGCTTCAAGTATCAAACACTTTGCTTTTAATAATCAAGAGTATAGCCGATTTAATTCTGATAGTGTAATGGATGAGCGGACTATGCGGGAAATATATCTTACTCCTTTTGAAATTGCCATAAAAGAAGGGAAACCTTCTACTGTAATGTGTGCTTATAACAAAATTAACGGTGTACATTGTAGTGATAGTAAAATGCTCTTAACTGATATATTACGTGAAGAATGGGGCTTTGATGGACTAGTCGTTACTGATTGGGGTGCTATGAATGATCGTATAGAAGGATTCCGTGCAGGATGTGACCTTAGCATGCCTGGGGGAAGTTCATATTTGGAAAAGGAAGTAGCTGAGGCTATAGATAATGGCCATTTATCAGAAGATTATGTTGATGCAAGTGCTGATAGGGTAATAGAATTAGGAGATAGGGCAAAAAAGAATCTAAAGGACGACTTTGTTTTTGATAGAGACATTCATCATTCTATTGCCGTAGGTGCAGCAGAAAAAAGTGCTGTGTTATTAAAAAACGATAACATTCTACCATTAAAAAAAGAACAAAAAGTAGCAGTAATCGGCCATATGGCAAAGTATCCTCGTTACCAAGGCAGTGGTTCTAGTCATGTTAATCCTACACGAATAAGTATTCCTTTAGAGGCCATGCCTAACTCAATATATGCTAGTGGTTGCGATGAAAAGGGAGACACTACTAAGGATTTACTATTAAAGGCAAAGGAAACTGCCCAAAAAGCTGATATTGCAGTTGTATTTGTAGGCTTACCAGATCGATACGAATCAGAGGGATTTGACCGAGATAACATTAATATGCCAGAAGGTCATCTTAAAATAATTGAAGCTGTTGCTAAGGCAAATGAAAATACAATAGTCGTATTATTCTCTGGAAGTGTTGTTGACTGTTCATGGGAGGACAAAGTAAAATCTATCCTGTATATGGGCCTTCCAGGACAAGGAGTAGGTAAGGCTGTAGCCAATTTACTATATGGACATTCTAATCCTAGTGGAAAACTAGCTGAAAGCTGGCCACTTACTTATTCTGATTGTCCTACATCGAAACATTATTTAAACCGTAAAAATGCCCAGTATCGTGAAGGTATTTATGTAGGGTATAGGTATTATGATAAGGCAAATATTAAAGTTAGATGGCCTTTCGGCTACGGATTGTCATATACTTCTTTTGAATATTCTGATTTAAAGATTAAAGATAATATAGTAAGTTTAACAGTAAAAAATGTTGGTAAAATGTCAGGTTCAGAAGTAGTTCAGCTTTATATTTCTCCTCCAAAAGGTGGCTTACATCGTCCACTTAAAGAGTTGAAAGGCTTTAATAAGGTATATATTGAGCCAGGTGAAAGCAAAAACATAGAATTTGCCTTAAATGAACGAAGCTTTGCAATATGGGATAATGGATGGACAGTGGAAAAAGGGACTTATACAATAATGGTAGGACCGAGTAGTGTTGACTTACCACTAAAGACAACTACCCACATAGAAGGTGGGGAAATTAATGTTCCTACTTGGCAAAAAGATAGTTGGTATGAAAATGTGAATGGTAAACCAACAAAAGAAGAGTGGGAGAGTATGCTTGGAAGAAAGTATGAAGAAGAGGCCATTCCTAAAAAAGGTTCCTTTACCATGGACAACTCATGTATTGAAATGATGGATCAGTCTTTAATAATGAAGCTTATGTTTAAAGCTACTGAAACATTTATTTCAAAAGGCTTTGGTTGGAAGAAAGATTATTCTAATCCTGAATTCCGTATGATGATTGCCTCAAGTGCTGGATCACCCCTTCGTAATTTACAAATATCTAGTGGTATAAAAGGCCAGCTCTTTAATGGGTTATTAGATATGGCCAATGGACATTTCTTTAGAGGGATTGTTAAGATAATAAAAAACTAACAAGAGTTTAAAAAGAGTATTTTCTATAATAAAGAACAGAGAATCTAAAAATATAAAAAACAAAGAATCTAAAGGTATAAAGAACAATGGATCTAAAAGTGTTTCATAAAAGTTAAACTTTTTCAGAGTAGAGATGAAATTAATTTCTACTCTGATTTTTTTGATTGCAATTTTATAGAATGATAACAAGGTACAGGTTTTATTCATTTAAGTATGTACCCTATGTGGTAGGATGGTTGTACACTTAAAGAAATCTTAAGATTTTATTAATGAAATCGTTAATAAACCTTAAATTCATTTTTGTTATAATACCTAGTGTAAACCACATAATTTAATGTAGTTTATATTATCATATATTAACAATACCTAAAGACAAAAATGACTTGAATATGAGGTAAGACCACATGTCAACATACATAAATTCAAATAATAAAAGAAATCAGCTAATTATATCCTTTCTTCTTCCTTTTCTTATAATTCTAACTAGTTATATTATTGGAGGAATAGCCCCATTTGGTTCTAGAAGTCTGATCTCTATGGATGCTTATGGTCAGTATTTCCCTATGCTTATGGAAATGAAAGATGGAATTTCTCAGTGGTCATTTGCCGGTGCACTTGGCTTTAATCAACTAGCACAAAGTGCTTATTATACGAATAGTCCCCTTTGGTTTATACTTTTTCTTGTACCAAAGATTGGAATGATAAAAGCGATAGATATGATTGTAGCACTTAGATTTGCATTTGCAGGTTTAACTTTCTGTCTTTGGTTAAGAAACAAATATAAGACGGATAGTTTAACAGTTGTAGCATTTTCAACTGCTTATTCTCTTAGTGCATATACACTTGCCTTTATAAATCAGTTTATGTGGATGGACCTTGTCTGTCTCTTACCAATAGTCGCATTAGGTTTAGAAAAGTTGTATGAAACTAAAAAGCCCTACGTCTATATTCTCTCCCTTGCACTTTCATTGTATACGAACTTTTATATTGGTTACATGATATGTGTCTTTTGTGTAATTTATTTTATTTATATGTGTTTTCGAAGTAAGATAAGTTGGAAGAGGAGAGGAAGTTTATTTTTACATTTTTCTTTTTCCTCTCTTTTGTCTGGTGGTTTAGTTGCAGTTATTTTAATTCCTACATATATTGCATTAAGAAAGACAATTGCTTCAGAGCTTGTATTCAATGGAGATTTTAAGTTATATCATTCAACTATTGAAATACTTGGTAAACTATTACCTTTATCTGAAATATCACTGGCTTTTGAAGCTCCAAATATCTACTCTGGCTTAGTAGTTACTTTACTTTGCATCCTATATCTGTTTAATAAAAAGAACACCCTACGAAAAAGGATTGTTTTTATTACTTTGGCCGTGTTTGCTTATTTATCACTTAATTTTAATCTTTTTGATTTTATTTGGCATGGCTTTCATTTTCCTAATCAATTACCAGCAAGACATAGTTTTATTTTAATATTTGCAATGATATCTGTTGCCTATTCGGAATTTATTACAATAAAGAATAATAAGAAATACAAAAAGAATATTGGTAAAATATTGGCTATAATATTAATAATTGAAATCAGTGCAAACTCGATTTATACTATATCCTTTCAAACATGGAAAGGCAATGTTGCCAAACACACTATGTATGATGCTGAAATGGAATACATAACAAAGAAATACAGCAAAACTGCTAATGAATTTTATCGTATGGAATTACTTGAGCCGTCCTATAATGGTGGACAAAGATACGGCTATGACGGGATTGGTTATTATTCATCAACCATGTCAGAAAACACATATAATTTCTTTGAAAAGATTGGTATGGACATATATGCCAAAAGAGTTAGTACGAAATATGTTACATCTAATATTCTAAACTCAATTTTTGGTATAAAATATCTTATAGACACTGATAATGGTTATACCAATAGTATGTTCTTAAATAAGGTTGAACACCTTGATAAAGTTGATCTTTATGAAAATCCTTATTCACTACCTATTGCTTATGTAGTGGATCCATCAGTATTAGATATAGATATGAGCTCTAATACTGGTCTGGATTTACAAGTAGAAATGTTTAAATATATGTTGGGAGATAAAAGCATAAAGAACTATTCAAATGAAAATAATTTTGCTGATGCAATAGATAAGTTAAGAGAAATCCCTCTACAAATAACTTCTTTTTCAGAAACGAAGATAAGAGGAACTATAGTTAATAAAAAAGACGGAATTCTATATACGTCAATACCTAATGATGGTGGATGGAGAATATTTGTAGATGATAAAGAGGCGGAAGTTTTATCTGTTTTTGATTATCTTTGTGGCATAAGACTACCAGAGGGAAAACATGCAATTAGATTAGAGTATAGGGCACCAGGTGTTGAAATAGGTGGCATAATTTCTCTTATAAGTATATTGTGCTACTTTCTATATGTTAATAAACTTAAGAAGTAAATTACATCGAAAAGCGTCCCCTTTATTATTTATCAAGCAATAAGAAAGGGGACGCTTTAGTATTTATCATTCTATGAAAGAATAAGAGCACTTTAAAAGAAGATTTAACCTGAATTGATTATATGGGATTATTATGAAAAGAGCCTATAAATACGAAGATATAAGCTGTAAGTAATTTTACTAGTCCAACTATTCGTTAAACTAGGGTTTCGCGAATAGTTGGATAGGGATATTATATCAATAAAAATAACTCTCTTTATTGTAAATCTGTCGTCTAGACAACACTCTCATGGTTTGTATTAAATAATTAAAACCTTCTTAAATTTAGTCATGCATCTACTGCCTGTACTTTAATTATAAGAATGTTTTGTTAATTAAGATTTATGTACATAGAAGAAATTATGAAGCAGTCACAAAGATACTTATGAAAATTGAAAAAATAGAGAAATTTTTTTTAAAAACTGATTATGTTCT
>CAZOSE010000052.1:0-11302 GCA_964582385.1 uncultured Lachnospiraceae bacterium | reverse complement strand
AATTAATGTGGTTTTATCGGGATTGCCCTCCCACTCTCCTAAACTTATATATAAAGTAGTAGGAATTTTATAACCTTCTGACTTCTGTGAAACTTATCTCTACAGGAGTTTCACGGCCAAACATATCCACGTTGATAGTAACACTTTGTTTATTTGTATTGATTGCTTTAATTACACCTGCAGTATCTTCCCACACACCGGAGATAACTTCAACTGTATCGCCAACCTCGAAATCAAGAACAATATGCTCCGATTTACGATCCTCAATACCCATTTTAGCAACTTCTTCATCAGATAATGGTATAGGTTTAGAGCCTGGGCCAACAAAACCTGTTACACCTCTTGTATTTCGTACCACATACCAAGTATCATCATTCATCTCCATGTGAAGCAAAACATATCCTGGGAAATCTTTCTTAGTAACGGTTTTACTAATCCCATTCTTTATTTCTACCTCTTCATGAAGGGGAACAGAAACTTCTAATATTTGATCTTG
Source organism: uncultured Lachnospiraceae bacterium (assembly GCA_964582385.1). Classification (GTDB taxonomy): domain Bacteria; phylum Bacillota; class Clostridia; order Lachnospirales; family Lachnospiraceae; genus JAAYRG01. The sequence continues at coordinate 10,806 of CAZOSE010000052.1, read as the reverse complement.
AAGTTTTCGGTTTTCAATTGTTTTCTCAATATTAGCCTTTACTTTGTTCTCATATCCTGAATAGGTATGAACAACATACCAATTCGCCTTAGACATATTATCACCCATATCCTATTATATCAATAGTCCCATACCTGATTTAATAACTACATCAATCAAAGCAATAATAACACTAAGGATAACGGTAATAATCACAACTGCAAAAGATTGCTTTAAAAGCATATCCCTTTTAGGCCAAGAAATTCTATTAAATTCTTTCTTAATACCATGCCATCTGCTTGGCTTACTAATTCTCTTTGCAGTCTTATTATTTGCTTCTCCCATGGTTCACTTTCCTTCCTTACATGTTTAGAACATGCATGAAATAATTATCTTGTTATTACTTTGATTATTTTGTTTCTTTGTGCATCGTGTGTGATCTGCAAAACTTGCAATACTTCTTAGTTTCCATCCTGTCTGGATGTGCTTGTTTGTCTTTTGTTGTGTTGTAATTACGTTGTTTACAATCAGTACATGCCAATGTTATTCTTGTGCGCACAACTTCCACCTCCGATTAATTTACTTAGATTGCCTAAAATAACTTAATAGTAATTTTGGGCATAAAAAAAAGACCTCTTCCATCGCTAGATTAATATAACATAATTAAAGCCATGAGTCAATAATTTTTCAAAAAATACATTTTTTATTTGTCAGCTTTTATATTAAACAGCTTTTATATTAAAATCCTTTAATACGTACCATAGTATTTAACTAAAGATAAGCACTTCATATGGCTATGTATTATAAGTGTTTAGAATTTTCAAAATAGATTTACCTAGTATCCCTATTACTATTCCAGTAGCAGTACCACCAATCATCAATATAGGAAGATAATAAATCAGACTAGAAGTTTCCATTAGAATTGCCGCTACCATTAACTGGCCTATATTGTGAAAGACTCCACCAATAACACTAACACCTATTATACTGAACTTGTTAGACATCTTAAACAAACTCATAATAGCCCAACTAAGCATTCCTCCTGCTAAACTATAAACCATGGTAAAAGTATTACTGAATGTGAATGCAACTAAAATAATTCGTACTGCAGAAATAGCAAAAGCTTCTTTAATTCCAAAGGCGTAAAGAGCTGTTATAACTACAATATTCGCTAATCCAAGCTTAATACCTGGAACTCCTATGCTAAAAGGTAAGATTGCCTCAACATAAGAAAATATAAAAGCCAAAGCCACAAACATACCCAAAAATGCAATTCTCCCAGCACCAGCATTCTTCATCCTATTATATCCTCTCTATAACTCTTTATAAAGAGAGACCTTATCCCCTGGGGATTAGGTCTCTACTAAATTAAACCATCATAACCTTTTCTTGGTCAACAAATTCTGATAATATTACCTTTGTTGGACACTTCTTAGCACATTCACCACAATTTACACATTTATCATAGTCAATTTTCGCAAGAAGATCAGTGACGTGTACAGCATCATATTGACATGCTCTTTCACATAACTTACATCCAATACAGCCAATGTCACATGCACTCTTAACATCCCTACCTTTGTCATTAGAATAACATCTAACAAAATGACCTGTTTCATCATAAGGAATTAATTCAATAATATCCTTTGGACATTCGGTAACGCACAAGCCACAAGCTGTGCACTTTTCTTTGTCTACCACAGCTATGCCATCTATAATATGAATAGCATCAAACTGACAAACTCTAACACAGGAACCATATCCCATACATCCATAATTACATTCTTTTGGACCACTTCCCGGAGTATCTATTGCCTTTCTACAGTCCTTGGTACCATAGTAGTTTAACTTTTCTCTAGTTTTATCAGAAGTTCCAGCACACATAACAAATGCAACCTGTCTAGCTGTTTCTTCTACTTCACTACCCATTACATCAGCAATTTTCATATGAGTATCACTATTTGCCACAGTACATGCATCAGCTGGTGCTTTACCAGAAGCAATTGCAGATGCTAATCCATCACAACCAGGATATCCGCAAGCTCCGCAGTTAACTCCTGGAAGTAGATTAAGAACAATTTCTTCTCTTTCATCTACTTCCACTTCTAATTTTTTTGCTGCAAATCCAAGCAAAATACCAATTATTATCCCTGTTCCTCCAACCATAGCTGTTGCACTAATCACTCCAGAAGCACCAGCTGCGAGAACAGGAAGATTACTTATTATATTTAAATTTGTTAATAAACTTACTAAATTCATTGTTTCCTCCTTCTATAGCAAGCCGCCAAAGCCATAAAACGCCATAGCCATAAGCCCAGAAGACACTAACACAATAGGAGCTCCTTGGAAAGATTTTGGCACATCATTGTTTTCACTATTCTCTCTAATCCCTGCCATAAGAACAATTGCAAACAAGAAACCAACTGCTGTTCCAAATCCATTTACAACACTTTCAACAAAACCATAGCTCTTTTGAACATTGATTAGTGCAACACCTAGCACTGCACAGTTTGTTGTTATTAGTGTTAGGTATACACCTAGTGATTCATACAATCCAGGGCTATATTTTTTAAGTACCATTTCAACCAGTTGAACTAAAGCCGCAATTACTAGTATAAATACTATCGTTTGTAGGTATTCTAAGCCAGCGTTTACAAGAATATAATTATATATTAAATTTGTAAATATTGAAGCTAGAGTAATTACAAATACAACTGCAAGTCCCATGCCTGTTGCTGTTTCAATTTTTCTAGAAACTCCTAGGAAAGGACAAATACCAAGGAATTGACTTAGAACAACATTGTTAACAAGTATACCTGCAACTATTATTAATAACAATTCACCCATTTAAAATATTCCTCCTCTTCCTAGTCTTCTTTATTATCTTTAACTACACTACCGCAACCTATACAATCACTATTGCAAGCTCCGTCAGAGTCATCATTTTTTTTAATATTAGTTGCTGATTTTAGTTTAAACTTGTTTTGCAATGCAGTAAGAACAGCAAGTACAAAGAAAGCACCTGGTGCAAGAACAAAAATATTAAATGGCTCATATACGGCTGGCATCAACCGAAAGTCAAATGCCGTTCCATTACCAATTATCTCACGTACAACACCGATAGCTAACAAGCCGACTGTAAAGCCAAGTCCCATTCCTATTCCATCCATTAAGGACTCGCCAACAGAGTTTCTAGAGGCAAACGCTTCAGCTCTACCTAATATAATACAGTTAACAACTATAAGAGGTATATAAATACCTAAGGAATCATATAGGGCTGGTACAAAAGCTTCTAATAAAAACTGTACTACTGTAACAAAAGACGCAACTATAACAATATAAGCTGGCATTCTTACAGTGTCTGGTATTACTTTTCGCAGTAAGGAAATCAAAACATTTGATGCAATTAGCACTAAGGCCGTTGACAGTCCCATACCTAAGGCATTGCTTGATGAGGTTGTTACCGCTAAGGTTGGACACATTCCAAGCATTAATACAAATGTAGGATTCTCTTGAATTATCCCATTAACAAGTGGCTTCATATATTTATTGTTTTGTTTTACATTATCACCCAATTATTTTTCCTCCTAATTATTTCCTAAAGCAGTTTCATTGAGGAAAAGAAGACCAGCGTTAACCGCTTCTGTTACAGCATTAGTTGTTATGGTTGCACCACTTAGTGCATCGATTTCATTTTCTGCTGAAGCTCCTGATTTTGTTGCAACAAATCCAGTCACTTGTTTTCCTACATACTGATCCTTGAATTCAGGATTTTGAGCATTTTGACCAAATCCAACCGTTTCATTAAGTACTAAGAATTCTAAGCCTTGTACAACACCTTCTAAAGAATAGCCTAGGGAAATAGTAATAGCTCCTGCATATCCACTAGGAGAAGTAACCGACATAACATGGCCTATAACGTTTCCACTAGCATCTTGTGCTACAAGAACTTCATTCACAGAAACATTATTAAACCCGTTTGCTTCAAATAACTCTTCTGATGCTGATTCTGCTTTCTTGCTTAATTCTTCATCTTCAACAAAGCTTTTGGCATCAAGAAATACAGTTTGGTAAGCTTCACTCTTTTTTTCAAGTGCCCTTTGATCAATTATTGGTTGGGTAATTTCATATACGATACCAAGGGCAAGCCCTGCTATCAAAGTAATAACAAATAAGATTATTGCATCTTTTATAATTGTATTTTTAGGTTTAGATTCATTAACAGCATTATTACTCATATGCTTTTACCCCCTTTCCAAATGATCTAGGACGTACATATTTATCTATTAAAGGAACAAATATATTACAGAATATTATTGCAAAAGATACACCTTCTGCCGTGTTACCAAATACACGAAATACTCCTGTCATAACTCCTAGCATTACACCATATAATAGTCTACCCTTTGAAGAAATAGGAGAAGTTGTGTAATCAGTTGCCATAAACCATGCTCCAATCATCAGTCCTCCACCAAATAAATGGGCAGCCAAGAAGTTAACATCTAACCCTTTGCCTCCAAAAATAGCTATAAATACAACAACAGATCCTAAGTAAGCTACCGGTATTCTCCAGTTAATTACCTTTTTTATTAGTAAGTAAATACCACCAATTAAAAGTGCAAATGCACTTGTTTCTCCAATTGCTCCACTTGAATTACCTAAAAACATACTAAGAACGTCTACAGCTTGGCCTGCTTTTAAGGCTGTAAGAGGAGTAGCTCCTGTAATTCCATCTACTGCAAGAGCACCGTGAGCAACATAATCTGTGATAGCCGGAGTATTAATTCCTAAATTTGGCACTGAAAAGTCTGCCATAAACTTACCAAAACTTATTACGAGGAACACTCTTCCACCTAGGGCAGGATTCATAAAGTTTTGTCCAATACCACCAAATAACATCTTTATTACTAGTATTGCAAAAACACTACCCGCAGCTCCCATCCATAAAGGAGCACCAGCTGGCATATTAAGCCCCAAAAGTAACCCTGTTACAACTGCACTCAAGTCTCCTGTCGTAAGAGGTAACTTCATGCCTTTCTGATATAAGTATTCAGTTAATAAACAAGTAACAATACAAGTTAAAATAACTAAGAGAGCTTTTAAACCAAAGTTGTATATTCCAAATATACTGGCTGGTATTAATGCTATTATAACATCTCTCATTATAGTTGTTGTGGAATCATAACTAAACACATGAGGAGACGAAGATACGTTATACAAGTCTTTCAATTTTTTACACCTCTTTCTTTATCCATTAACTGACTCTTTTCTTTTAATACTTCTTTTAGTTTCTCTAAAAGACTGGGTAAGTCTAATCTTTGCTGGACAAGCATATGAACAGCATCCACACTCCATGCACTCAAGACCATCTATCTTGATAAAGTTCTCTTCATCAAATCGACTAGAGAACTTATACATCTGTTGTGGTACTAAATTCTCAGGACATACATCCACACATCTTCCACAGTGAATACATGCTGATTGCTCCCAATAAGCATTTTCATCAGTTGTAAGACAAAGTAAACCAGAGGTATATTTACTAACAGGAACGTCCAAGTTGTATATAGCATATCCCATCATAGGACCACCACAAACTATTTTTTCAGGTTCTGATACAAATCCACCAGCTGCGTCTATTACTTCATGCATGCTTGTACCATTCATAACTCTAAAGTTTTGTGGGTCTCTTATAGCTTCGCCTGTTATAGTTGTTATTTTTGTTATAAGAGGAGTACTCTCTGCAACTGCCATATATATTGCAGCCATTGTTGATACATTATTAACTAAACATCCTATATCAGCTGGTAATAAACTTGCATTCATTTCACGCCCAGTTGTAGTAAAAATAACTTGTCTTTCTCCACCTTGTGGATATTTAGCTTCTAGTGAGTGAACTTTGATATTAGTTTCCTCTGCAACTAGCTTGTTTAACAGTTCAATTGCTTTTGGTTTGTTGTCTTCAATTGCAATTATCCCTTTTGCATTAGGAAATAGACTTAAAACAATCTTAAGTCCTCCAATAACTTTCTTTGCTTCTTCCATAATTAACACATAATCACTTGTTAAGTAGGGTTCGCATTCTGTTGCATTAACAATAAAATAATCAATTTTATTGTCATCTCCAGGCGTAAGTTTAATATGGGTTGGAAAGGATGCTCCTCCCAAACCAACAATACCTGATTCTTCGATTATGCTTCGTATTTCCTCTTTTGTAAATTGTGAAGGATCTCTTTTTTCTCCAAATCCTTCTATGGCTTTGTATTCACCATCATTCTCGATAACAACGGATTGAACCTCAAGTCCTGAGGCCGTAAGTCTTGGTTCTACTACCTTTACCTTACCAGATACTGAACTAATTACGTTAGCTGAAATAGCTCCATTAGCTTGTCCAATCTTTTGTCCTTTAAGAACGTAGTCACCTTTAGCAACTATAGATGTAGCTGGTTTCCCCAAATGCTGCATTAACGGGAAAACTAATTCACCCTTAGGCAAAAGGTCTTTAATGGGTTTATCCATTGATAGTTCCTTACCATCATATGGATGAATTCCTCCCTTATAGGTTGTTCCCATTCTTTTCATTCCTTCCTCATATAAAATTTTTGCATTATTATGACTCAAGTATTAAAGGCCTATAGCAAAACAACATTTGACTAAGCTTACCAAGGCTTCTGACACTCTAATCAATATTAGATAATATTATGATAACATAAATATAATGAATTGACACTTGTTTTTATGTCAATCCATTATATTGAAAATAGCTTGTTTATTTTATAAACTATGATTAAAGCAAAATCATTTTAGAATTAAGCTTATTTATGCAATCACTATATGATATTATAATTGCACAAAGTAAATGTGTCAACACTTGTTCTATATTAAAATAAATACTAATATAAATTTTATCAATATGCAAATAATGGCAATTTTGTATAGGCATTATTTTTCAACGACTTTTTCTCTTATCATTAAGGTATTTTTCTCTAGTAGCTAATCCACCCCTTATATGTCTTTCTTTTTTATTGATATCCAATACCTTTCTAACATCTCCTGCTAATGATGGACTAATTTGCCCTAAACGTTCAGTGACGTCTTTATGTACAGTTGCTTACTAAAGGAACGTTTTTTCTTTATGAGTATTATTCAAATTAATTAAATAGATATTAACCTCACTATTTTCCTTAATAATAATCTTATCAATAAATCTTTTTATTTCATTGTTTGTAAAGTTATGATTTCTAATTGTTTGTTCTAAGTCAGTAAACATCACTGATGCAAAGTCTTCTATAAGCTTTTTCTTGTCAATTTCTTTCTCAATTATTTCTAGTTCTTTATTTAAATATTCCATATCTTCTTGTATTTCCATTATATAGTTTCTTAGTTCTGACAAAGTAATAATATCTTCACGAAACAGTTTTATATACCTTTTTCTTGACTTTTCTAACATATATAGTTTTTTTCTATAATCTTTTTCACACCGTAAGCTATGATCCTTTTCATGATACCTTCTAGTAAATTCAGATACCATATATTTGTTATACTTAGGACTATTAGTTAAAATGTTAATACAGTAATCTTTAATAATATCAATTAACACTTCCTCATCTAGTGCAGTTTTATTAAAGCAAGAATCTACGCCATTAATATTTCTTCCATTACACACCCAGCGTACATAAGTATTTTTATATGTCCTTACAATCCTTCTATAGTGATATCCACAATCATCACACCATATCACCTTGCTAAGGGCATACTTGTCTGTTCTTCTCTTATTTGTCTCTTTGTATTCACTCCTTCTTTCTTCTAATATCTTACTTGCCTCTTTATATGTCTTCTCTGTAATAATTTGAAGTTCCGGTCTATTTACAACAATCCATTTATCTTTTTCATATGTTATCCTTTTACCCGTAAGAAAATCCACAACTTCTTCCTTCCCGTTTATTACCTTTCCAGTATAAAGTTCATTAGTCAATACTCTCATAACACCTGTTTGGGTCCATTTACAACCTCTTTTAGTTTTTACTTCATTTTGATTAAGGTTTTTAGCTATACCTCCAGCTCCCATTAAATCTTTTGTATATAGCTTGAATATTTTTCTAACCACCTTAGCCTCTTCTTCATTAATGTCTAAATCAAAATAATTACCATTTAACTTTTCATACCCATAACAAAAATTAGGTACCCTTCCTTTTTTAGCATTTATCTTCTTGCCGAACTTTATTCGTTTAGATATGTTAGAACTTTCTTCTTGTGCAATTGCACTTAACATAGTTAACATAAATTCTGAACTCTCTGAAGAGGTCTGATCATAATTAACAAAAACCACCTTTATACCATATGACTTAAGTTTACGTATACTGGTTAAAAAATCTACAGTATTCCTTGCAAGTCTAGATACATCTTTAATCAAAACCAATTCAAACTTATGGCCTTTTGCATCCCACAAGAGTTGTTGTAACTGGACCCTATTCTTAATTCTAGTTCCTGATTTGCCTTCATCTGCATAAATATTAATTAAATCAAAATCATGGCTTTTTGCATACTCTAAGAAGAAACTACGTTGATTCTCTATACTGTCTAGTTGCTCTGCCTTATTTGTAGATACCCTACAATAAGCTACTGTCTTCAATCTTGTCTCCATTCATTATATCCGATATCATTTCATAAATTTTTTTTGGATTCTCTTGTACCCTTGCTACTAGCATGTCCACAAAAAGGTCACATAAACAAAATTCAGTTTCTTCCTTTTCATTTGTATTATGAAACTTGACCTTTAGCTGCCTTTTCATTTGCAGCCCCCTTTATCCACTTTTTACATTATATGCCTTATCCATAAAAAAATTCTTTATTCTCAGGTTTTAACACCCAAGTACCTGCATAAAAAATGGATGTACACCATTGTCAAACATAACTTTATCTATGTTTGATAATGAGCACATCCACCCATTTATGTTGTTACAGCGATATACAAAGAATGACTACCACTGTTTATTGGACAAAAATATACTAAGTACAAGTTAAAACTTAAAGTATTGCAATTATTATAAAGTTTAGTATGAATAAAGCTGAAGCTACCCATAGGATTGGGTGTACTTCCTTACCTTTACCTTTTACAGTTTTTATTATACAAAAAGCAATAAAACCAGCAGCAATACCGTCAGAGATACTATAGCTTAGTCCCATTAATATAGCTGAGAAGAACGCAGGAATGGCATCTTCAAGTACGTCCCATTCAATCTCTTTAAATGATGATAACATCATAATACCTACTGCTACTAGAGCTGGAGCTGTTGCTGCACTAGGTACTACCGCAACTAATGGAGATAAGAATGCACTTAGTACAAATAATATTGCAACTACTACTGATGTTAAACCAGTACGTCCTCCTGCACCTATTCCAGCAGCACTCTCAACGAAAGTAGTTGTATTAGATGTACCAAAGAATGCACCAACTGAAGTTCCAACAGCGTCTGCAAATAATGCTTTGTCCATCTTTGATTTGAATCCTGTACTTTCTTGTAATGCTTTTTCATCTGCATCATCAAATATTCCAGTTTTTCTACCTGTACCAATAAATGTACCTATAGTATCAAATGTATCAGCTAAACTAAATGCAAAAATTGTCATTATCACTAATGGTAACTTTGATGCATCACTAAATAATGAACCAAGACCGTCAGCACCAAGTGCTGCTCCAAAAGTAGTGCCAAGTTCTGATACAGCATTACCTAGACCTGTTCCACTATTTAGTTGTGATAAGTCAGTTACACCCATAGGTATACCTATTATAGTAGTAACAACGATACTTATTAAAATAGCTCCTTTTACATCAAGAACTAAGAGTATTAAAATTAAAGCTAATCCTATAACCGTTAAAATAAGCGCTGGAGAATTAAAGGTTGAAAGTGCAGGAACACCACTATCAAAGTTAATAAGCTTAACATTTAATAGTCCTATATAAGCAATGAAAACACCAATACCTCCACCGATTGCATTTTGTAAACTAAGTGGTATTGATTGAACTATTAATTTACGAAGTTTAGTAACAGTAATAATAACATTGATAATACCACAGATAAATACCATAGCTAATGCTTCTTGCCAAGAAAAATCTAATCTTAATACAACTGTATAAGCGAAGAAAGCATTAAGTCCCATTCCTGGGGCTAAAGCATAAGGAACGTTTGCAAATAGTCCCATAAATAAAGTTCCTACAGCTGATGCAATTATTGTTGCAAGGAATACGGCTCCATGAGGCATACCTGAATCTGTAAGTATTTGTGGATTTACAATGATAATGTACGCCATAGCGAAGAAGGTTGTAAAGCCAGCAATGACTTCAGTTGAAATGTTAGTGTTATGTTCCTTGAGCTTAAAAAACTTTTCCATAAGTAATCTCCTTTGTCTTTGTCTTCATAATGTGTTTTCGAGAATAAAGCGTGATCCTATTTGGATTTGTCTATTTGGATCTATCTTTTTGGATATATCTTTTTTTATTGGACTTCTTAAAAACTACTTTGATATATCCTTCTTCTGATTGCCAATTCTCTTTACGCTCTTATTATAATTGATTACCTTTAATAATCAATCTATTATTCATAATTTTCAAAAGTTTTATAAGTATTATTAACACAGCTTATAAATGATAAATTAAAAACGTTCATATAGGGTTCAACCGTATGTACGGTTGATTTGGAAATGCCAAACTGTTTTGCTGTTTGTCTTACAGTTGCATTATTATCAATTATGTAGTTTGCTATTTGAATCGCCCGCTCTTCTATATAGTCTTTCAAAAGGATATCCCCCTATTATATTAGTTTTTACATT
>CAZOSE010000051.1:0-11615 GCA_964582385.1 uncultured Lachnospiraceae bacterium | reverse complement strand
AAAGAATAAGCTAGAACGTTGGCAGTCAATTGCAACTGCAGCGGCAAAGCAGTCAGATAGAGGTATAATTCCTAGCATCCGTGAAGTTTTGTCATTTCAGGATGCTTTAGATTATTCCAAAGAATTAGAGTGCAAATTAATACCTTATGAAAATGCAGAAGGTATTAAAGCTACAAGAGAAACAATCCATAATCTTAAGGGAACAAATTCTATAGGAATATTTATAGGTCCAGAAGGTGGATTTGAAGAAGGCGAGGTCTACAAGGCAAGTGAGAGTGGATTTGTACCAGTTACACTAGGAAGGCGTATCCTTCGTACAGAAACTGCTGGCCTTGCGGTGCTTTCTATGATTATGTTAGAACTAGAAGAGTAAGAGTATGGTAGGTGAGGGAATGGAAGCATATTTAGACAATGCTGCAACAACAAAGGTAAATGAATCAGTAAAGAACATAATGGTAAAGACTTTATTAGAGGACTATGGTAATCCATCTTCCCTACACATAAAGGGTTTAGAAGCAGAACGATATATAAGAAATGCAAGAGAGTTAATAAGTAAACATTTAAAAGTAGAAGAAAAAGAAATCATTTTCACATCAGGGGGTACTGAATCTAACAATCTTGGAATAATTGGTAGTGCCTTTGCTAATAAACGTTCAGGTAATCATATTATTACCTCTAATATAGAACATCCATCGGTATATAAGGCAATGGATTTTCTTTCGGACCAAGGATTTCGTATAAGTTACATTCCTGTAGATGAATATGGTAGAATTAATATAGGTGAACTTCAAAAAGCAATAAATACAGATACAATACTTGTTTCTATTATGCATGTAAACAATGAAATAGGTGCAGTCAATGATATTGCCGAAGTGGCAAAGGCTATAAAGGCAAAGAATCCTGAAACCTTGTTTCATGTAGATGGTATTCAAGGGATTGGTAAATACGAGATCTTCCCTAAAAGGCTAGGAATTGACTTGTTATCTATAAGTGGACATAAAATACATGGACCAAAGGGTATAGGTGCCCTTTATATCAGAGACAGAGTAAAAGTAAGCCCTTTATTATTTGGTGGCGGTCAAGAAAACAAGATGAGATCAGGAACTGAAAATATCCCAGGGATAGCAGGACTTGGTCAGGCTATAAGTGATATATATGAAAACCACTCTGAAAAGATAGAACATTTATATGGGTTAAAACAAGAGTTTATAGATGGTATAAGAAATCTAAACGATACCATAGGCAATGTGTACTTAAACGGCATACAAGAGGAATTTAAAGATACGGCACCCCATATTGTAAGTATTAGTTTTAGCGGGGTTAGGTCTGAAGTGCTACTTCATGCATTAGCAGATAAAGGAATCTATGTTTCATCAGGTTCAGCTTGTTCTTCAAACCAGCCTGATATAAGTGGAACCCTAAAGGCAATAGGTGTAAAACAAGAATTACTCCACTCCACACTTAGGTTTAGTTTTTCTTCTTATACAAGCCTAGAAGAAATTAGATATACCTTAGATGAATTAGAAAGAATAGTACCAATTCTAAGAAGATATCAGCCAAAGTAACAAAAGGATAAGCTAAAGTAGCAAAATCATAAGCCATGGTAGCAAAAAACATTCCAAGTATCGATGAATCGGTGCAAGCTAAAAGAGGAGAATGAAAATGTATAAAGCATTTTTGATAAAATATAGTGAAATAGGTTTAAAGGGTAAAAACAAATACTTATTTGAAAACTCCCTTATAAATCAAATAAAAAAGTCCCTAAATGATGTTGGTGACTTTAGAGTTTCAAAAACCCAAGGAAGAATCTATATAGATTGTCCTGATGTCTATGACTATGAAGAAGCAATTTCTGCACTGCAAACTGTATTTGGAATAGCCTGGATTTGCCCTGTTAAAATACTAGAATCTGTGGACTTTGAAGAGATTAAACAAAGTGTTGGAGAATTTGTCCATGAGAAATACCCAGACAAAAACTTCACCTTTAAAGTTGAAGCAAAAAGAGAAGATAAGAAATATCCAATCACTTCTCCTGAGATATGTGCTAATATTGGAGCCCATTTACTAGATTTATTCCCAGAATTGACTGTGGACGTTCGAAATCCACAAGTTAGAGTAATGGTAGAAGTAAGAGCAAATACCTATATTTACTCTGAGAATATTAAAGGTTTAGGTGGAATGCCTGTAGGAAGTAATGGCAAGGCAATGCTTCTTTTATCTGGCGGTATTGACAGCCCTGTAGCAGGCTATATGATCGCAAAACGTGGAGTTGCTCTTGAAGCTGTATACTTTCATGCACCTCCTTATACAAGTGAAAGAGCTAAGCAAAAGGTTGTAGACCTTGCTAAGCTTATTTCCAAATATACAGGACCCATTAATCTTCATGTAATTAACTTTACAGATATTCAATTATATATTTATGAAGAATGTCCACATGATGAACTTACAATTATTATGAGAAGATACATGATGAGAATAGGAGAAAGTATAGCAAAACAAACAGGTGCAATAGGCCTTATTACTGGTGAAAGTATTGGCCAAGTTGCAAGCCAGACCTTAGAGTCCCTTGCTGTAACTAATGAAGTGTGTGAAATGCCTGTATACCGTCCGTTAATAGGTTTTGACAAACAAGAAATAGTTGAAATCTCAGAGCAAATAAACACTTATGAGACTTCGATTTTACCTTATGAAGATTGTTGTACAATATTCGTGGCAAAACACCCTGTAACCAGGCCAAAGTCAAAGAAGATAGTTATTTCTGAAAAAAGATTAAGTGAAAAAATAGATGAATTGGTAGAAGTAGCAATAAGTAGTAAAGAAGTAATTCGAATTAAGTAATTAAGAGTTAATTAAATGAGCAATTAAGCAGCTCAGAATGAATCAATTATGAAATAAGTAATTCATTCTGAATTTATTTACTATAAAAAAAGAGGATACATAACGTATCCTCGCAATTATCAAATTTTAATTAAATTTAGTTTTATAATTGATTAGAATTAGTCAATTATAAAAGGATTTAGTTCTTCAAGAATTCTATCAGCTTCTTCTGTGCCGTGAATGTTTAGTTCGATTGGCTTAGATAAGTCTAAGCTGAAAATTCCCATAATGGACTTAGCATCAATAACATATCTTCCTGAAACTAAGTCTAAATCAGAATCATACTTAGTAACTGTATTTACAAAAGCTTTTACCTTGTCGATTGAGTTAAGTGAGATTTTTATTGTTTTCATAATTATAATCCTCCTTCATAGTCTTTTTATTAATAAATTAATAACTATCTAGTAGTTATAGTACATTTTAACACCATAAAAGTCAATATGCAAAGTAGATAAAAAAGGCCGGGGTAAAATGGTGATTAATGTTAGACTTTGGACAATCTTATCGTGTAAAAGCACAGAAAGGAACAAGATGAACTTGGTAGACAACAACAAAATCAAAGATAGCAAAACTGTAGCTTTTCATACTCTAGGTTGTAAAGTTAATACTTACGAAACCCAGGGAATGCAAAAGCTTTTTGAAGATGCAGGTTTTAAGACCCTTGATTTTTCAGATAAAGCAGATATTTATGTAATTAACACATGTACAGTAACCAACTTGGCAGACAGAAAGTCTCGCCAAATGTTACATAGAGCAAGAAAAACCAATGAAAATGCCATTGTAGTAGCTGCAGGATGCTATGTACAGACATCCCAGGCTGTAAATGTAGATGAAGGTGTTCCAGTAGAAACAGATCAAAAAGACAACTTAGAAGATACAGTTGATATAATTGTTGGTAACAATAATAAGAATGATATAGTAAACATAGTAGAACAGTTTATTGCTGGAAAAGACCAAGAAGCTAGCGGACAAGATTATAGTTACATTTTAGATATTGCAAATGAAAAAGAATTCGAAGAACTTGGTGTAGAAACCATGTCAGAAAAAACTAGGGCATCCATTAAGATTCAAGATGGATGTAATCAGTTTTGCTCTTATTGCATAATCCCATATGCCCGCGGTAGAGTAAGAAGTAGAAGTGTAGAAGCGGTTATAAATGAGGTTAAAAAACTTACTGATAATGGCTACAAGGAAGTTATATTAACAGGTATCCATTTATCCTCTTACGGAATAGACTTTTTAGATAAGAATGAGGGCGAACCCCAGTTATTAGAACTTATCTTAGAATTATCCAAAATTGAAAAACTAGAAAGAATCCGTCTAAGCTCTCTTGAGCCTAGAATTATCACAGAGGAATTCGCCCAAGTTTTATCTAAGAATTCTAAGCTTTGCCCACATTTTCATTTATCTCTACAAAGTGGTTGTGACTCAACATTAAAGAGAATGAATAGAAAATATACAACAAAAGAATACAAAGAAAAATGTGGTTTGCTACGTAAGCATTTCGATAATCCTGCAATTACAACAGATGTTATTGTAGGATTCCCAGGAGAAACAGAGGAAGAGTTTAAAGAGACTGCAGAATATCTGGAAGAAATAAGGTTTTCCCAAATGCATGTTTTTAAATATTCAGTTAGAAAAGGAACAGTTGCAGAAAAAATGCCAAACCAGGTTAAGACTAGCATTAAAAAAGAGCGTAGTAATGTTTTGTTTGAACTTGAACAGGCAATGAGACATGAATATTTGTCTTCATTTATTGGTAAAGAAGAAAAAGTTTTAATTGAAGAAAAAATTCAAATAGAAGGCGTTTCATACCAGGTTGGCCATACTGAAAGATATATAAGAATAGCCATACAGGCAGATTCTGATTTGACAAATCAAGTTGTATCTGTAACAGTAAAGGATAGGTTAAATGATGAGATTATGTTAGGGAAGATTAATTAAATGTATTTAACCAATATATCTAGTCTTATAATTAATTGTTTAATCCAGAAAATCTAAAAAGAATTAATGGCTTAAGCTAGAAATCTTTAAAAGAATAAATAGTTTAAGTTAGAAATTTTTAAAAAGCTTATTTATATATTGAAAAAAATGTGATTACGTCACAAATATATGAAATATCCATGAAAATATTTACTAAGTAAACTATTATAGATTGATATTTTAAGAAAACTATATTATCATAGATGTAATTGGTAGTTCGGAATAGGAATTTAAAGTAAAACTTTTAACCTTTTGGCACAAAAGTAAAAAAGAAGACAAAAGAAGACAAAGAAGGACGTGGTGCTATGCAGGAATCAAATAATACCCAATATTTTAGTAATATACAAAAAGACAAGGAAAAGATCGTAAAGGACATAATTGCACGTGTATATAATGCTCTAGATGAAAAGGGATACAATCCTGTTAATCAGTTTGTTGGATATATTATGTCTGGAGATCCGACTTATATTACTAGCCACAAGGGTGCTAGAAGCTTAATTATGAAAGTTGAAAGAGACGAAATTTTAGAAGAACTATTTAAAAGTTATATAAATACTAACTTGAAATACTAATGCTAATGATGTTACATGAACAGTGTGATAATGGAGACAATATGCGAATAATGGGTTTGGATTATGGAACTGTAACAATTGGAGTTGCCATAAGTGATGAACTACAACTAACAGCACAAGGGATAGAAACTATACGTAGAAAAAAAGAGAATCAACTTCGCAAGTCCCTTGCTAGAATTGAAGAATTGATTGAAGAATACGATGTTAATTTGATTGTATTGGGTTATCCTAAAAACATGGACAACACAATAGGTCAAAGGGCTTCCAGTACCGAAGAGTTTGCTAAGACTCTAGAAAGAAGAACAGGACTTAAAGTAGAATTACAGGATGAGCGTCTAACAAGTGTACAAGCAGACAGAACCCTGATTTTAGGAGATGTTAGGCGAGAAAACAGAGAGAAAGTAATAGATAAATTGGCGGCAGTTATAATACTGCAAAGTTATTTGGATTATTTATATAATAAAAGAGACAATAGCTAAACTATTGGAAGATGAATAATAAAATTGTAAAATAAGAAAAAGTTGAATTTAAGTAGACTTAGGAGTTAATAATGGATAATATAATTACTTTTATTACGGAAGATAATGAAGAAGTAGAATTTGTTTTAATAGAGCAAACGAAATTAAATGGTCAAACTTATTTGCTAGCATATAGCGAAGAAGACGAAGAGACTGCTTATATATTAAAAGATTTATCTGAAGAAACAGATGAGACATCAGTATATGAATTCTTAGAAGATGAAGAAGAGATATCGATAGTATCTAAAGTCTTTGAAGAAATATTAGAAGATGTGAGTATTGAACTAGAAGACTAAACAAAACTAGATTTTAATTAGTGCAATTATAATTTAGATAGTAGATTAGGTTGGTGAAGATATGCCTGATAATCGAGAGCGGTTTAAAAAAATATTAAGAGAAAACGGACTTAAAGTAACTTCACAAAGAATAATGATCCTAGAGGCGTTAATAAAAAGACCTGATAAGCATTTAACTGCTGAAGAAATATATGAATTAGTAAAAATAAAGAACCCAGATATCGGTCTGGCAACAATATATAGAACGATTCAGTTATTATCAGAGTTAAACCTTATTGATAAGCTCAACTTAGGTGATGGTCATGTGCGTTATGAAATTGGCAAATTAGACAAGGATGACAACATACATCATCACCATCATTTGATATGCTTAAATTGTGATAAGATACTAACATTCGAGGATGATTTGTTAGATCAATTAGAAGACACAATTGAGAAAACCATGGATTTTATGGTAGTGGATCATGAGGTGAAATTATTTGGCTATTGTAGTGAATGTGCAAAGGAAGACGAAACTTAGAAGACCTAACATGATATTTATGCCTATAACAAAAGACTAAGGCTGAGTATTATGAATCAAGTAGGTTAGGATTAAGTCATATTAGAGTAATATCTGCTATTTAAATTATAAGGACTGCACTTAAAATAATCATTAAAAATTTTATGGAGGTGCATTCTTTTGAACGACAAACAAAAGACATCAAATAATGATGTAAAAAGTGTTAAAATTATACCCTTAGGTGGGCTAGAAAAAATCGGAATGAACATTACTGCATTTGAATGTGATAATAGCATTATAGTAGTAGATTGTGGAATATCATTCCCAGAAGATGATATGCTAGGTATAGATAGTGTAATACCAGATATAACATATCTAAAAGATAATATAGATAAGGTTAAAGGCTTTGTAATTACCCATGGACATGAAGACCATATTGGAGCCCTACCTTATGTACTAAAAGAATTAAATGTTCCAATCTATGCAACAAAACTAACTATTGGAATAATAGAAAACAAGCTTAAAGAACACAATTTGTTGCAAACAACTAAAAGAAAAACAATTCAACATGGGCAGTCAATTAACCTTGGATGCTTTAGGATAGAGTTTATTAAGACAAACCATAGTATTGCAGATTCAACTGCATTTGCGATATTTAGTCCAGCTGGGACTATTGTTCATACAGGAGACTTCAAGATTGACTTTTCACCAGTATATGGAGAGCCAATTGATTTACAGAGATTTGGAGAACTTGGTAAAAAGGGAGTATTAGCCCTATTAACTGATAGTACCAATGCGGTAAGACCAGGATATACAATGTCTGAAAGGTCAGTTGGAAAGACTTTTGATAATATATTTTCTGAAAACAAAAAGAATCGTATAATAGTTGCAACATTTGCATCTAACGTAGATAGAGTTCAGCAAATTGTAAACTCAGCAGACAAATATGGAAGAAAAGTTGTTGTTGAAGGCAGAAGTATGAAGAACATTGTTGCTACTGCTTCTGAACTAGGATACTTAGATATTCCAGACAATATGCTTATAGATGCTGAAGAATTAAACAACTACCCAGATGACAAAATCGTAGTTATAACTACCGGAAGTCAAGGAGAATCAATGGCAGCCTTATCTAGAATGGCAGCTAATATTCATCGTAAAATTTCTATTAAACCTTCAGATACAATAATATTTAGTTCAACGCCAGTTCCTGGTAATGAAAAGGCGGTATCTAAGGTAATTAACGAACTATCAACAAAGGGTGCTAATGTAATATACCAAGACACTCACGTATCAGGACATGCTTGTGAAGAAGAGTTAAAGCTTATATATGCCTTAACAAAGCCAAAATATGCTATACCAGTTCATGGTGAATACAGGCATTTAAAAGCCAATGCTAATATAGCCCAGACCATGGGAATTGAAAGGAAAGATATATTCCTTTTAGAATCCGGAGATGTGCTGCAATTAAACAAGGAAGAAGCAAGAATAGTTGGAAAAGTACAAGCTGGGGAAGTCTATGTAGATGGACTTGGTGTTGGTGATGTTGGTAATATTGTTCTAAGAGACAGACAACAACTATCAGAAAACGGACTTATAATAATTGTAGTAACACTAGAGCGCGGTACTAACCAAGTTCTATCAGGTCCTGACATTGTTTCTAGAGGATTCGTATATGTTAGAGAATCTGAAGACTTAATGGATGAGGCAAAAGAAGTAGTAAGAGACACTCTAGATAAGTGTCAAAAGAAAAATATAAGTGACTGGTCTAAGATGAAGAATGAGATTAGAGATTCGCTAGGTCACTTCTTATGGAGAAAAACAAAGAGAAGACCTATGGTTTTACCAATTATTATGGAAGTTAAGTAGGAATTTATAAATATATATATAAAAGTCTTTATAATAGATAATAAGACAAAGTCAAGAATAAGGAGCATTTTAATATGGCATCAAAACCAAATACAAAGTCAAATATGATATTAAAGGCCGCTAAATCTGTACTACACTTATTAATCAATCTTTTGTTTTATTTAATGATTATATATTTAGTAACAAATGCAGGTAAATGGCTATATAACACAAGTTATCAGATATTTGGAAACCAAGGAGTAACAGAAGGTGAAGGAATTGAAGTCTACGTTAAAGTAGACAAAGGTGAATCCACAATGAATGTTGCTAGAAAACTTGAGCAAAACAAGGTAATTGATAATCCTTATTCTTTTTATATTCATGCAAAACTAAAAGAATATCCAATTATGCCTGGCACATTCACACTTAACACATCAATGAACTATGATGAGATATTTGCTGTTCTTACTGTTCCTTATCAAGAAGAGGAAGAAGAATCCAGTGAAGCAAGGGATTTTAAGGTAGACTTTAGAAAAAGTTAGGCAACAACAAAATAAAGATAAAAGGCGAACCGTAAGATTGGCTTAAAGGTTCGCCTTTCTTATGAAGCAGGAGAAAATTATGATTGTAAATAATAATGTAATTGAATATATTAATTCTCTTGAAGGAGAAATGCCAAAGCATTTATATGAATTAGAAAAAACCGCACTCCAGGACAAAGTTCCAATAATTAAAAAAGAAACCCAGGGGTTTATTAGATTTCTTCTTAGCTTTACTAAGCCAAAAAACATTCTAGAAATTGGTACAGCCATTGGATTTTCAGCAATATATATGAGTGAATACATGCCAGAAGATTGTAGTATTACAACTATTGAAAAGGTGGAGACAAGATTAGAAAAGGCAAGAATTAATTTGTCATCTTGTCCTAAAAGTGATAAAATAACCTTGTTAGAAGGAGATGCCCTAATTATATTAGAAGACTTAGCAAGTAAACAAGAAGGAGAGTTTGACTTTATATTTCTAGATGCTGCTAAAGCCCAGTATATAAACTTCCTTCCCCATATACTAAAGCTATTATCTCCTAAGGGAATACTTGTTACTGACAATGTTCTTCAAGATGGAACTATTGCCGGTTCAAGATATGCAATAAGAAGAAGAGACAGAACTATTCACGCTAGAATGCGAGAGTATTTATATACATTAACTCACAAGAAAGAGTTAGAAACAGTAATCATCCCCCTTGGGGATGGTGTTACATTAACTACAAAGAGATAGGGATTTAATCATTAGAAAGGTATAAATATTATGATAAAGAATACAAAACCAGAATTATTACTCCCTTCTAGTAATCTAGAAGTGTTAAAACTTGCATTTTCATACGGTGCAGATGCAGTATATATTGGTGGAGAAGCTTATGGCATGAGATCAAGAGCCAAAAACTTTTCCCTAGAAGACATGAAAGAGGGTATTGAATTTGCCCATGCCCTTGGCAAGAAAGTATATGTAACGGCTAACATTATCGCTCATAACGAAGACTTAGAGGGTTTTAGAGAGTACTTTAAAGAATTAAAAGAGATAAAGCCAGATGCTGTGATTATTTCAGACCCTGGAGTACTTGAAATTGCCATGGAAATAATTCCTGATATGGAATTTCATATAAGCACCCAAGCTAACAACGTTAACTGGGGGACATATAAGTTTTGGCACCGAATGGGAGCTAAAAGAGTTGTTTCAGGCCGAGAACTATCCCTTAGCGAAATCAAAGAAATTAGAAACAATATACCAGATGATTTAGAGATAGAAACATTTATCCATGGGGCTATGTGTATCGCTTATTCAGGACGGTGCCTACTTAGCAACTATTTCACAGGAAGAGATGCTAACAGAGGTGATTGTACTCATTCCTGTAGATGGAAGTATCATCTAACAGAATCAACTAGGGAAGGTGAATACCTACCAATAGAAGAAACTGAAAGAGGAACTTTTATATTTAACTCTAAAGATTTATGTATGATTGAATATATACCTGAATTGGTAGATGCAGGAATCAACAGTTTCAAAATTGAAGGAAGAATGAAGTCTGCCCTTTATGTTGCAACAGCAGCAAGAGCATATAGGAAGGCAATTGATGACTACTTTGAATCACCAGAAAAATACAAAGAAAACCTTCATAAATATAAAGAAGAAGTTGAGAAAAATACTTACCGTGAATTCACAACAGGTTTCTTCTTTGGAAAAGCTGATGAAGATGCTCAAATCTATGATAAAAATACCTATGTTAAATCCTACACTTATCTTGGGTTTATAGAAGAGGAAGAAGATAAGGAATGGTATAAACTAGAGCAAAGAAACAAGTTTGGTGTTGGTGACGAAATCGAGATAATGAAACCAGACGGAACTAATCTTTTTGTTAAGGTATTAGGTATGAAAGATGAAGAAGGAAATGAAATTGATAGCTGCCCTCACCCACAACAGATGATTTCTATCAATGTTGGTAAGAAGCTAGATGTTTTTGATATAATTAGAAGAAAAGAAGCTTCTTCTTAATCATATATTATAAATAGACCAAGTCAATTTTAGATGGAAAGGCACTATTTGTAGGATTTCACATAAACTAATAATGAACCCTGATTATATGAGGTGCTTTATTAATTGAAATCCTTCCCCCATCCTCTTAATGCTAACGAGGAGGCCGAGACCATTAAAAAATGTAAGGCTGGTGATAAAGAAGCTCGAGATATCCTTGTTGTACACAATCTCCGTTTAGTTGCCCATATCGTAAAGAAATACTATAATTCCAATAGAGATGTAGACGACCTGATATCAATTGGCACCATAGGGCTCATAAAGGCAATTGACACCTTTGACCCAGATAAAGGAATAAGACTTGCAACATATGCTTCTAGATGTATTGATAACGAACTACTAATGATGTTTAGGAGTGGTAAAAAACAATCAAAAGAGGTATATTTATATGAGCCAATAGGTTCTGATAAAGAAGGCCATGATATTAGTTTGTTAGACA